>JAITKU010000144.1 GCA_031278255.1 Eubacteriales Family XIII. Incertae Sedis bacterium
CCCCTCAAAACATAGGCGTCAGTGGGGGATTGCACCCGCCACTGACAGCTTGGAAAGTTGAAACCCGCCGCCTGTAGAGGCGGGGGACTGACGCCGTCGTTCAAATTTGGCGTCGTTCAAATTTGAGCGCGGGAAGCACCCAAATTGTTCAGCGATTCGACCCGCGGCCCGGCGCCGGCGCGTCCCCTTTCACGATGGGCCGCGTACTCGCCGCGCTGATCAGGATCGTCGAGACATTGTGCAGCAGGGCCGAGGTCCCGGGAGAGATCAGACCCGAAAGCCCCAGGATGAGCAGCCCTGTGTTGAAAAAGATGATGTTGCGGTAGTTGTTCCCTATCCTCCGCATGAGTCCGACGCTCAAATCGCGCAGATAAAGCAAATCCCGCAGGTCCGAGCGCAGCAGGGTGATATCGGCAACCTCCCGCGCGAGATCGGAAGCGTCTTTCATCGCCACGGACACGTCGGCCTCCGCAAGGGCGGGCGAGTCGTTTACGCCGTCGCCGACCATGATGAGCCTTTTGCCCTCCGCCCTTTCCGCGCGAACGACGCGGGCTTTCTCCTCCGGAAGCATCTGCGCGCAAAAACCGTCCAGACCGAGGTTGCGGCTGATCTCCCGCGCGGAAAATTCGCTGTCCCCCGTCAGCATGACGATCCGTTTCAGCCCGGCCCGCCGCAGGGCCTCGATCACCGCGGGCGCCTCGGGACGAAGCGTATCGCTGATGAACACCGCGCCCGCAATCTCTCCGTCCACAGCCAGATAGACGGCGGAATCGCCGCCGGCCTCGCGCGCGATGCGTTCATCCTGTTCGCGCCGCAGCGCGATCCCCTCATCCTCGCAGACAAAATGCCGGCTGCCCACCACGACGCGCTTGCCGCGCAGGGCGGACGCAATGCCGTGCGCCACCACATACTCCACCTGCGCGTGTTCCTCCTCGTGCAAAAGCCCTTCCTCTTTCGCCTTTTTGACGATGGCGCGCGCGACGCTGTGCGGAAAATGCTCTTCCAGACAGGCGGCGAGACGCAGAACCGCTTCGCGCGAATGGCCGTCAAATGGCAGGACCTTGCTGACCCGAGGCGTCGCGCGCGTCAGCGTGCCGGTCTTGTCGAACACAACCGTATCGGCCGCGGCCACGGCTTCGAGATACTTGCCGCCTTTCACCATAATGCGCTTCCCCGACGCTTCGCGCATGGCGGAGATCACCGAAATCGGCGTCGCCAGTCGAATCGCGCACGAATAATCGACCAGCAGGGCGAATACGGCCTTGTCCACGCTCCGCGTACACAGGAACACGCCCGCGGCCAGCAGAAAATTGAACGGGACGATCCGGTCGGCCAGCCTCTCCGCGCGGCCTTGGGCCTCGGCTTTCAGGTGTTCCGCGTTGTCGATCAACTCAATGATCCGGTTGATCCGACTCTCGCCGCCGAGGGCCCGCGCCTCGACCGTAATATCGCCCTCCTCCACGGTTGTTCCCGCGAATACGGTGCTTCCCTCCGATTTGCGCACGGCGGCGGATTCCCCCGTCATCGTGGACTGATTCACCAAGGCTTCACCGCCGCGCACCACGCCGTCGATCGGGATCAAGGCGCCCGTGCGGACGATCACGCGATCGCCCACCCGCAACTCGGACATCTTGACAGAGACCTGCTCGCCGTCCCTGTCCAGCCATACGGTGTCCACATGGAGCGAGAGGCTTTCCGCGAGCGCGTTTTTTGTCCGCTTGCGCGTATACGTCTCCAGGAGATCGGACAGGCCGATCAGGAAAATGACGGACGATGCGGTTGCAAACTGCCCGCGCAGGATCGTCGCTCCGATGGCTGCGGCGTCAAGCGCCTCCACGCCGAGGCCCCCCGCTCCGATCCGGCGCAAAGCCCGCGACAAAAAAAGAAAGCCTTTCCAAACGCACCACGCCTTTTGAAAAGGGGCGGGGAACAAAAGCTTGCGCAGAAAGTGGCACCCGACGGCGCGGAGGAGTTTTTGTTTGAATTCCGCGTCCAAGAGGACCGCGGCGTCCCGCTCGCCCGCGGGAACCGCGGCGCGTTCGCGCGGGCGGAGCGCCCGCGCGAAGCGCAGGAGTTCGTCCTTGCAATCGCCGCGATAATACAAAAGAACGCTGCCCGTGCGCGGGGAGAACACCACTTTTTCCACATAGGGCAGGGCGCGCAGGGCGGCCGCCGCCGCCCCGCACTGCCGCTCCGTGAACGCGTCGCGCCCGTAACGCAGCCGTATGCGCCCGCGGCTGTCGCTCGCTATTGTGTATCGCATGGGCTCAGACCTCGTTTTCTTCCGCGTCCTCGCCTTGCGCCTTGCGCCTCGCTCGGTCTCTCGCCTCGTGATAGATATCCTGCGCGTCCTCGCGGATTTCCGCAAGGGCGACGGCCGCGTCGCTCTGCAACTGCATACCCTTGGCGACCGCGTAGACGGCGGCTTTCCGAACGCGCGCGCTCCGCAGCAGTCCGGGGGCGATCAGCGCCGTCGCCGCGCCGCCGATAAAAGCGAGCAAACCGCCGTTTTCCAAAAACTTCTTCACATCGCTCATAAACTCTCCTTGCCATGACGCGCGCGGCGCCACGGCGCTCCTTTCTGATTTTCACGCACGGTTTCATCGAATGCGCTTCTGTAAGACGGCCGGGGCCGCGAGAATGCGGACCGACCGAATCAATTAGCAAGAGCTAACAAATTAAAATATACAGCAAATCCGAACAAATGTCAACATTCCGTCGATTTTTTTGTCATAAACTTTTTTCCGCAAACATTGACATTTATCCGTTCGCGTGAGAAAATATACGCAATGTAATCTTTTTGCATTTTCAAGGGGGAGACCCGTGAAAACACAAGTTTACAGAGGCGGCGGATTGACACGGAGGGATTTATAGGATATGGCAAGGACACCGGATTTCACACGGGAGGAAGCGCTGGCGCTTCTTGAGACCTACAACAAGGAGGCGTTCCACCTCCGGCACGCGCTGACGCTGGAGGGTGTCATGCGGTATTTCGCCGAGCGGCTGGGCTACGCGGAGGAGGCCGATTTTTGGGCGCAGGTGGGGCTTCTGCACGATCTGGATTTTGAACTCTACCCAAAGGAGCATTGTATCAAGGTGCAGGAGTTGCTGCGGGAGCGGGGCGCGCGCCACGATCTGATCCGCGCGATCGCCAGCCACGGCTACGGTCTGTCGCCCGTGACGTACGCGCCGGAACACGAGATGGAAAAACTGCTGTACGCCGTTGACGAATTGACCGGACTCATCTGGGCCTGCGCCATCATGCGCCCCTCAAAGAGCGTGCAGGATTTGGAATTGAAATCCGTGAAGAAGAAATACAAAAACCCGAATTTTGCGGCCGGCTGTTCCCGTGAAACCATCGAGCGGGGCGCGGCCATGCTGGGCTGGGAATCGGATCGCCTGATCGACGAAACGATACGCGCCATGCGCAGCTGCGAACAGTAGCGCGGCGGCCGGCACCCGTGCGACACAAACAAAGCCTCGGCGTGCCGAGGCTTTTGTCGTCGGTTTATCTTGTGCGAAGCCGCATCGGGTATCAGGATTTCTCGGCCGCCTTGGGTCCTACCAATTCATCGATGAGCCGCACCAGATTCGCGATCTCGGGCTTCGATATCTGCGCGTCCGCGCCGACCTCCTTGCCTTTCAGCTTCATTTCCTCGTTGATCAGCGACGAAAACAGGATTACGGGCAGGGCCTTGAGTACGGGATCGGTCTTGATCAGCTTCGTCAGGTGATGTCCGTCCATACGCGGCATTTCGATATCGGAGATCACGCAGGCGACGTGCGCGTTGACATCGCCCTCGTGCTTGGCCTCTTCGAGGAAATCGTAGGCCTCCTGCCCGTTGTCGGTCTTGATCGTGTTCACGTAGCCCGCCTTGTGCAGCGATTCCAAGATCATCTTGGAAAGCAGCATGGAATCCTCCGCGACCAGTATCGGCAGGTTCGAGCGGCGGCGCGGCCCGAGTTTTTCTATATCGGAGACCTGTATGCCCGTCAAAGGCGCTATTTCCGCCACGATCTTCTCAAAATCGAGTATCGTGATCAGCCGGCCGTCGTACTCGGCTATGCCCGTGGCGACGCCCTCACCGCCGCCGTAGATCACCGTGTCGGGCTTTTTGATGTTGTTCCAGGATATCCTGTCGATTCCGACGACGGAATGCACGTGAAAGCCGATCACCTGACTGTTGAATTCCGTAATCATGAATATATCGCGTTCAAGGTATTCGGACGCGCCGAGGCCGAGATATTTTGCCAAATCGATGACCGTAATCACGTCCTCGCGGGGCTTGAATATCCCCTCGATCGCGGAATGCGCGTTCTGCATGGGCTTCAACGGCGAAAACTTCATGATCTCCCGCACCTTTGCCACGTTGATGCCGAAGATCTCCCCCGCAATCGTGAATTCCATTATCTCAAGCTCGTTCGTGCCGGATTCCAACAGTATGTCGGTTTGCATAAACGAATTCCCTTCCATATCGCTTGCCGCGCTCCTTTCCAAATTCCTTAAACGCCGACGCGGGTCCGCGCCGATGTATCATTTCCCCAAAGGTCAAACCTATTATTATAGTACAACAACAAAGCAAAAACTGCAAGAGGAAACGCGGAAAACGCGAAACATTTGCGCATTCGCCCACGGCCGGGCCATTGCGAGGCACCCCTATCCACCCGTTATTCGGAAATCAATTTCCCTACGGCTTTAGACAACCGATGGCGATTCGGGCGAATATTCTCGCCAAGGCCGTCTCTGATGAACGACGCCGCCCAATCCCCTGCCGAAAGGCCGGGACCACCGCTTCATACGGTCAGGGGCGCGGCTTCGCCCCCGCGTCCCGCAGCGCCGTCTCCACGATGTCCGCGCACCCGCGCACGTCCTTTTCTATCTCCCTGCCCCAAAAGCGCAGTACGGTCCAGCCGTCGTATTCCAGCACGGCGTTCACCGTGACATCCCGCATGATATTTCGTTCGATCTTGGGAATCCAAAAGTCCCGGTTCGATTTGAAATCGTCCTTGCGTTCCTCCCAATTATAGCCGTGCCAAAACTCGCTGTCGCAGAACACGGCCACCTTTTTGCCGAGAAATGCGATGTCCGGCTTCCCCTCGATCCCTTGCACGTTCTTCCGGTACCGCAGCCCGCGCCGCCAAAGCTCTTTCCGCAGCAGCAACTCGATCCGCGAATCCTTGCCGCGAACGCGCTGCATATTGTAAGAAATCTGTTCCTTTGTTTTCGTTGCCATGGTAACTATTATCATACCAAAAAAAAATTCGGCATACAAGACCCGCGCAAATATGATACAATAATCGCAAAGGACAAGATTATCCCGGAGTGAAATTCGCGGAAAGGCGGTTTTATAATGAAAATAGCGGTCATAGACGGGCAGGGCGGCGGAATCGGGCGCAGTATCGTGGAAAAACTCAAGGTCTCCGTGCCGAACGCGGAGGTGCTGGCTCTCGGAACGAACGCGACGGCCACGGACCGCATGCTCAAGGCCGGCGCGGACGAGGGCGCCACCGGCGAGAACGCCATCGTACACAACGTTCAAAACGTCGATATCATCACGGGCGTCATCGCGATCCTGAACGCCAACGCCCTCATGGGCGAACTCAGCCCGCGGATCGCAGAGGCTGTCGGTTCGAGCCGCGCGGCCAAGGTCCTGCTGCCGATCAACCGCTGCGGCATACATGTCGTCAGCGTGCGGGAAGCGCCCCTC
>JAITKU010000208.1 GCA_031278255.1 Eubacteriales Family XIII. Incertae Sedis bacterium
CGAACGGTATCCACATGAAATTCACGCGCAACGTCAAAATAGTGATTAAATATTGTCGTTTCTAAATATAACTTCACGTCAATCACACCTTCGTCTGCGGCGGTAATGGCTTATGTGTCCATTCTTTGGCCGATATCCCGCCGCTTCCCGCGTTTATTGTACCATGTACCATCGCGTATGTCGATAGGCGAAATGAAGGGTTGTGTTGCAAAACATTTCCTTGTTACTACTCAGAGGCTTAAATCAAAGTTTACAAGGGCATAATATGATTCCACGTATCTGACGGGTCTAAAACACCCGTCAGATTTTCCATACAATGTCCACACTCTCGCTTGTGGCGTTGATCCGGTTGATTAGCGCGTCCGCGACGGCGCGTCTGTCGTCGATGCCGGTATTCTCCCAGTCCTCAAGAAATTCGGAAATCCGAAGCATTTGATCCGGGGAAACATCATCGGCGGCGAGGTCGGCAAGCCGCTTGGCGAGGCCCTGCTTGTGCGCGTCCAAATCGACGATCTTCGTGTTGGCGTAGGAGATGAGAATGTCGTTTGCGTCGGTCAGCGTGTCGAGCAATTTCTCAATCTCGTTTTCCACCCGAGCCAATTCCACTTTCAAAGCGGTCACTTTGGGATTGACGGCGCCGCCTTTGTCCTGCTTGGTCAGCGTGTGGAACTCCCGCAACTTTTCCGCCATCGCCTCATAGACGGCCCGCTCCAACTCGGCGGTCTTCAAGGTTCCGGCGCCATCGCACCCCTTGTCCTCGGTGCGTTTCTTGCACCTCATATAGTCCGTGCCGTTCGTGGCGGTGGCACTCATGAGCGCATAACCGCAACGCCCGCATTTCGCCTTGCCCGCGAGCCATGTGTTCGTCGCTTTCCGCGCCGGCTGGAACCCACTGTTGTTCATCGCCTTTCGGCGGCATTTCAGCCACACGTCGGAGGAAACAACGCCCTCATGCGGCGCCAGCACAAGTGTTTGGCCGGCCAGATCGTCCAATTCCTTGCGCTCCTGATCACGTCCCTTGTAGAGGTAGCAGCCGTTCACGCCCATGAAGTCCGCCGCGTCGTTTATGATATCCGCGCCTTGGCTTTTGAAAAACTCGTGGACGTCCATGTCCGCCCGCACATAAACCGGGTTGCGGAGCATTTTGGAAAGCGTCATCCGCTGAAGCCCACCATCGTTGATTTGGACGCCCATCTCCGCGAACCTCCGCGCGACATCCCCCAAAGAGACTTCCGGCCGCGAGTACAGGTCGAACAGCATCCGCACGTTCTCAATGTCGTCAAGGTTCGGCGCCAGTTTCTTGGTCTTGACGTCCAGCATCACGAACGGCTCCGTGCGGAACCCGTATGGGATCTTGCCGCCCATTCGGAAGCCCTTGCGGTTTCTGGAGTAATACGCGTCGGTGACGCGTTTCTGGATGGTTTCCCTTTCAAGCTGGGCGAACACTATGCAGATGTTGAGCATCGCCCGTCCCATCGGCGTCGAGGTGTCGAACTTCTCCGTCGAGGACACGAACTCCACGCCGTGCTTTTGGAAAAGCTCCATCATGTTGGCGAAGTCGATGATCGAGCGGCTGATGCGGTCGAGTTTGTAAACCACGACGCGCCGGATCAGCCCGGCACGAATATCTCGCAAAAGGTTCTGGAAATCGGGGCGGTCGGTGTTTTTGCCGGAAAAACCCTTGTCCGTATATGCCTTGTAGCTGCCTCCCTTCAACTCATGCCCGCAGAACTCAAGCTGGCTCTCGATTGAGATGCTGTCCTTTTTGTCCACGGACTGCCGCGCGTATGCGGCGTCTATCCTGTTATCCATTTTACGGCTCCTTTCCGTTATGGGAACGGAGCCGCCAACGGTTGTAGTATAACTTGGACAGCCCCGTCATTCAAGTCTTTTCACAGATTTATTGTGGATTTCATTTTCGCGGATTTATATAATGCGCGCCACTTGGACGGCGCCCGTGCAGGGTTTCAGGCCGACCGGTGCTTCAGGCAAACATCGTACAGCCTGTCCTCGATTTCCCGTCTGCGCTTCTCCCGTTGCTCCGGGGTGAGGACGGGCGTCCGGTTGGTGAGTGTGACGGGCTTTCCGGACAAGTAAACGGTCTTGGTTTCGACCGTGAAACGCTCAATCGTCTGTTCCATATGCAAACCTCCGTGATTTCATAATGAAGCCCGCTCACGCGAAATAGGCGGGCGGCTTCTTTTCGAGCATGAACTTTTCGATATCTCCGATGTCCGGCGTGACGCGGCAGTCGGGCAGGGCGGCGAGGACGCGGTCGCGATAAGCGCCGCGCGTGTTGGCGCGGCTGTCGAGGATGGCGACGCAGCCCGTGTCGGTTTCGACGCGCAGAAGCCTCCCGTGGCCCTGTTTGAGTTTCATGAGCATCTCCGGCACGATGACGGCGTTCTTGTACTCGCCCATATCGCGGTACAGCGTCCGCTCCCACTCGCTGACGGGGTCGGGGACGGCGAATGGCAGTCTTGCGATGATGAGCATGGAGAGTATGTCGCCCGGAATGTCGATCCCTTCCCAAAGCGCGCCGGAGGCGAACAGCACGCCGTTGCCGCTGCGCCTGAACCGGTCGATGGCGGTCGCCCCGCCGCGATCCAGTCGAAACACCGGGTATGGCAACTCCCGCGCCATAACGCGCACCCACACCATGTCCATCGCCTTGTAACTTGTGAACAGCACGGCGGCGTGGCCGTGTGAAGTGCGGATTAAACATTCGGTTTCGTCGGCGATTGCCGCGATGTACCCCGCGTCTTTGTTGTCGGGGAACGGCGTGTTCTCGCTGATGTACAGAAGCGAGTTCTTCCTGTGGTTGAAAGGCGACGGCTTCGACGTTTCCGTGAGCCGTTTTGTTGGAAGCAGATCAAGTCCCGTCTTTTTCTTGATGTGTTCGAAGCTCCCCGCAGCCGACAGCGTGCCGGAGGTCAGGATGATCGGGACGCTTTTGCCCCATAAATCCCGGTTGAGCAATTCGCCGAGGTTTTTGGGGATGCCGCGCAGGGCGGTGAACCGAAACTCGTCGTCCGGGCTGCCGGGCTCCATCCAGTACACCAAATCCCCGTGACGGGAGAACGCGGCGAGGCTATCGCCGATCCGTTCAAGCGCGCGGAGCGTGTCGCGTCGGCGGGCTTCGGACTTGGACGCGACCGCGCGGCGCGACAGCATCCCCGCCAGCGCGCCGGCGTCTTCTTTGAGCGCGCCGATCAGCTTCGCCGCCCGATCCCTGATTTTGGTCGGGTAACGCTCCGCCTCGTCGTCGGCGCCCGCCGGCGTTTCATTGTTCAAATATCGGAACAGCAAACGGCTTTTGGATTGGATGCGGTCACACTCGCGGGCGATGTCGCCGGTGGCGACACCCGGAGCGAAGGTGAAACCACGCGCGTCGCCGGCCACCCGACAAAGCCCGGCAAGCGACAGCGACGCGCCGTACATGTCGCGGGCGGCGTCCAAAAACTTGTGCCCCTCATCAATAATCACGGCCTGATAATCCGGTATCAGCGGTTGCCGCCCCTTCGCCCGGTGGAGCAAGTCCGCGAGG
>JAITKU010000257.1 GCA_031278255.1 Eubacteriales Family XIII. Incertae Sedis bacterium
AGCGGTGAGGACGCGGCGGTCGCCGGGCGCAAGCTGGGCGTGTTCTTGGGCGGCGTCGGCAAGGCCGCAAACAGCGCGGGCGGATCGAGTTCGGTCGGCGGCACAAGCTGGGGCTACCAGCTCGGCATCGGCGCTTCATGGTATTCCGTCGGCGAGGGCATGACCTATGTCGTGTATCTGCCGATTATCAAGCGGATCTGGACGGCGCTCTACCGCGCGAAAGCGTCCTCGGCCGGCTCGTTCTTCGGATATCGCTGGGGCTTGGTCGGGCGGCTCTACGCGGGCCTGATCAATACCATCATCTACATCGCCTTTGTCGCCGCGCAGATCATCGCGACGGCGACGGTCATCCGCGTACTGCTGGGCTGGGAATACATCCCCAGTATGCTGATCTCCACGGCGGTCGTCATCATCTACTGCACGGCGGGCGGGCTTCGGGCCATCGTGCTTACGGACGTCATCCAGATGTCGCTGATCATCGTCGGTATGCTCTTCATCATGCCGCCCATCGTGTTTAAGAAAGCGGGCGACGCGCTCGGCGGCGGCGGTCTCGGCGCCGTTTGGGGGGCGCTCAAGGAAACGGCCCCCTCCATGACGGATCTCGGCGCACCCGCCGTATTCGGTTGGCCTTACATCATAGGCGCGATCATCCTGCCCTGCATCCTCATAGGCGGTGTGGCGCAGGCGGCTTTCCAGTACCAAGCTTCCATCCAGACGGCGGACAAGGCGTTCAAGTCCTTCCTGATGGTGCCTTTCCTCTACATCCCCGTTTCGGTCATGGTCGTACTCATGGGCATGTGTTCGCTCTTCCTCTACGGGATGAACCATATGCCCGAAGCCTACGGCGGGCCTGCGGGCGGCGATCCCAATATGGTGCTGCCCTCGCTCATCATGGACTTCCTGCCCACCGGTCTCACGGGCCTGCTTCTGGCGGCCATACTGTCGGCGACGATGAGTACGAGTTCCACCTGTCTGATCTGCTCGACCACCTGCCTCACGGAGGACGTGATCAAACCGCTTTTGAAAAACAAGCTCGACGACAGGAGTTCCCTGCTGCTCTTCCGCGTCTGCATGATCTGCATCGGTCTTGCGACCATCGGCATAACGCTGTGGGCGACGGATATCATCGAACTCATCACGGGCAACTATGCGGCCGCGGTAAGCGCGCTCTTCGTACCCTTTATGGCCACGCTGTTCTCCAGAAGCGCGACGAAGGTCGCCACTTTCGTTACGATGATTCTGGGCATTGTCGTGTACTACGCGGCGCAGTTCGGATGGGTTCCGGGCCTGCCCGCGGTTGTCTCCGCGGCCCCGCTCTATCTCGCGCTCCCCGTGTCGATCGTGAGCATGGTCGTCCTCACGCAGATCACGAAGAACACATCCACGCACGGCAATATGGATGCCTACTTCACGGACCTGTGGGAGAACAGCCCGAACAACTGGGAGAAACATCCCGAAATCCTCGAGAAAGAGACCACCGCGTAGCGGGGGACGCGCGCCCTCGGGCCGCTTTCCCACCTGTCGTTCGCGGAACGAAAAGACCCGCCGCCGGCCGAGCCGGCGGCGGGTCTTTCGCCTGTGCGGGGTTTTGCCCCGTGCGTCCCGTGCGCCCCGCGATTTTTGCAAGGTATCTTGTTTTTTTCGTTTTCGGATGGTAGAATGAACGATAGAAACACTTCGATTGAGAAAGGGCACGGCATGACTTTTTTTAGCACGATTACCTTACTGGGCGGTCTCGGTCTTTTTCTTTACGGCATATCCATGATGGGCGGCGGTCTGGAGAAGCTGGCCGGCGGCAAGACCGAGAACATATTGCAAAAGCTCACCGCTTCCACCGCCAAGGGTGCCCTGCTCGGCATGATCATCACCGCCGTTATCCAATCCTCGTCCGGCACCACCGTGATCCTCATCGGTCTTGTCAACAGCGGCATCATGCGGTTTTCACAGGCCGTCGGCGTCATCATGGGCGCGAACGTCGGCACTACGATCACGGGGCAGATCATCCGCCTCTCGGACATCTCCGGCGGCGGCTTCCTGTTGCAATTGGCAAAGCCCTCCACGCTCGCCCCGGTCGCCGCCATCGTCGGCGCCATCCTCTACATGTTCTTTCGACGGGCTGAAAAGCGCACCGTCGGACAGATATTGCTCGGCTTCGGCATTCTGTTTTCCGGCATGTTCGCGATGGAGGAAGCCGTTTTGCCGCTCCGCAGCTCGGAACTGTTCTTGCGGCTGTTCACCGAACTGCAAAATCCGATATTCGGCGTGCTGGCCGGCATGGCGGTCACTGCCGTGATACAGTCCTCCTCCGCGTCCGTCGGCATCCTGCAGGCGCTCACCGTGACGGGCTTTGTCACCTGGGGCAGCGCCATACCGATCATTCTGGGGCAGAACATCGGCACCTGCGCCACGGCTTTCATCGCCGCGATCGGCGCTTCGCGCGGCGCGCGGCGGGTCGCGTTCTGCCATCTGTATTTCAACCTGATCGGCTCCGTCGTCTGCCTTTGCCTCGTGTACGGGGTCCGATCCGTCTTTGGCGCGCCGTTTTGGAACGACGCGATCAACATGGGCGGCGTCGCCAACTTCCACACGGCTTTCAACGTCGTTTCCACGCTCTTCTTCATCCCTTTCAGCCGCGCGCTCGTCAAGCTGTGCGAATGGACGGCGCCGGAAAAGGAGGAGGAGCGGCATCCCGAACTGTCCCCCGTCATATTGGATCCCCGGCTGTACGGCAGCCCCTCCGTGGCGATCGCGCAGGCGCGCGCGGCGGTGGAGCAGATGGCGGAACTCGCGCGCCTCCTCTGCCGGGACGCGCTGGCCCTGCTTCTGAAAAGCGACGCGGAGGCCCTGCGGCTCGCCGGGCAGCGGGAAGAGGTGATCGACAAGCTGGATGTGGCGGCGGCGAACTATCTGGTCAACATCACACGCCTCGAAATCAGCGAAAAAGAGAGCCGGGAAGTGACGAGTCTGCTGAACTTCGTGGGGGAATTTGAGCGTATCGGCGATTACGCCGTCAACATCATGGAACGGGCGGGCGAGGTCTTTGACAAGCGCATCCTGTTTTCAAACTCCGCGAAGCGTGAACTCGGCATAATCAACAGCGCCGTCGGGGAGATATTCGATCTGACTTTCGACGCTTTCACGCGCGCCGATCTCGATTTGGCCGCCGAGGTGGAGCCCCTGGAAGAAACGGTGGACGATGTTTGCAAGACCTTGCACGATCGCCATATCCAGCGGCTGAAAGACGGGGATTGCAGCATAGAGGCGGGTATCGTGTTCCTCGAAGCGCTGTCGAATTTTGAACGGATATCCGACCATTGCTCCAATGTGGCGGCGCGTCTGCTCAGCGACGCGAGCGACAAACCCGATACGCACACGCTGCTGCGCAAGCTGCACGAGGGGCGGGAAGCGCGCTACAACGAACTGCGCGCGTACTATTCGCAGAAGTATCAGGTGCCCATTTCGGCGCAGGTGCGCTTGCAAGCCTGATTTTCCGCGAAAAAAACCGCCCGATGTTTCACGATCGGACGGGTTTGTATCGGCCGGTTTTCTTCCGAGGAGCGCGGCGCGGACGCCGCGCGGACCGCTTGCGGTTTTAGAGTTCGTCCGTCGAAACGATCTTCGCGCCGCCGGGCGGCGCCGTTCGCGGCGTTTCGTCCGTAAGCGCGCGCACGGCGTCCGCGCGGAGGCGGAAGTTCCACGCCGAGAATTCCGGTCTATCGACGGCGATGCTGCAATCCACGCTCGCCTTTTGCGCTTCCGCGCTTGCCTTGCAGCGAAATTCCATAACATCCGGCTCTTCGCCGTCATACGATTCATATTCGATCTTCGCGTGGATGTCCAGCTCCATCGATGCGGGCACGCCGTCCTTTTCCCGGATGCGCAGGGTATAGTCGGCGGCGGGCACCGCGTTCAGAAAATCCGAATAATTACCGGGGATACCGGTATAATATAAGCTTTCCCCTTCCGAGAACTTCCGAATTACATGGAAGAGTTCCAAGCGGTTCAGGCTGATCGTATGGGTATCGCCCTCCCGCTCCATATACAGGTCGCCGAGGAAAGGCTCCAGCACACGGGCGGCGAAAAGCAGATCGTCCGTAAGGTTGAAGTTGCTGTAATAATAGTAGGAGTTGAAGTCGTCGCTCGAAGA
>JAITKU010000265.1 GCA_031278255.1 Eubacteriales Family XIII. Incertae Sedis bacterium
TTGGCCGCCTCGAGTATAAGCGCCCAGCGGGTTTTGACGCCCCCGTCTTTTTGGTTCATGGAGGAGGTCGCGTCCAGCGCGAGTACCGTATAGATGGGTTTTGCGGTGTTGTCGAAACCCCCGGCCGTCAACTCCAACGCGTAGCCGTCCTCCGTCTGCGTCAGCGTCTTTGTCATTTGGTACTGACGGTGCCGCGCGTCCGCGTGGCTGTCGTTTATAATGGCCCCAAACACCGTCGCGGAGCAGAGTACCGCAGTAAGCAACATCGCAAGCCCCGCAGCCCATTTCCGCGTGCTTCCTTTCTCGCGGAATATCCTATACATAAATACCTCTCCTTTCTCTTTTGGAAATCCGCTTCCGCGCACGTGCGCCGCCTCGTCGTTTTTCCTTTAATGTGCTTGTTTTTCAACAATTTCATGTAATTTTACATTTTCAGTATATAGTTTTCCCTTAAAAGTGTCAATTCATTTTCCACTTAAATTCCAAATTATTTTGAAAATGTGACCGACTTGTAACCGAATGTCGTCTTGCCGCCCCCAAAAAGTCAAAAAAAACCGTGCGAAAATGTATTTCGCACGGGAAAAAACCGGGCAACCGGCGTCCGCTCTTACATGCCGAACAGGCCGCCGCCGCCGTTGACCGCGAGGAAGATCGGGGCGAACACGACCGCCACGATGGTCATAAGCTTGATCAGGATGTTGATGGAGGGTCCGGAGGTGTCCTTAAACGGATCGCCGACCGTGTCGCCGACGACGGCGGCCTTATGCGCCTCGCTGCCCTTGCCGCCGTAGTTGCCCTCCTCGATATATTTCTTGGCGTTGTCCCAAGCGCCGCCAGCGTTCGCCATCATGACCGCGACCAGCACGCCGGAGGCCAGCGCCCCGGCGAGCATACCGCCGAGCGCTTCCGCGCCCATACATATGCCCACGGCCAAGGGCGCGATGATGGCCAAAAGGCCCGGCGCCATCATCTCTTTCAGCGCGGCCCGCGTGCTGATATCCACGCAGCGCGCGTAGTCCGGCTTGGAACTCCCCGCCATGATGCCGGCGTCCTCCCGGAACTGCCGCCGCACCTCTTCTATCATCTGATAGGCCGCCTTGCCGACGGAATTCATCGTCAGCGCGGAGAACAGGAAAGGCAACATCGCGCCGATGAAGAGCCCGGCTATGACCAGAGGACTCAGCAGACTGATCGCTTCGAGTCCGACCACCTGCGAGTAGGAGGCGAAGAGCGCCAGCGCCGTGAGCGCGGCCGAGCCGATCGCGAAGCCCTTGCCGATGGCGGCCGTCGTGTTGCCCACGGAATCCAGCTTGTCCGTGATAACGCGCACCTCCTTGGGCAGCTTCGACATCTCGGCGATACCGCCCGCGTTGTCGGAAACGGGTCCGTAGGCGTCCACCGCGACCACCATGCCCGTCGTCGAGAGCATACCGACGGCGGCGAGCGCAATGCCGTATAGGCCCGCGGAACCGTTGGCGATGAGGATGCCCGCGGCGATCAGGAGGATGGGCCACACGGTCGAGAGCATACCGACGCCGAAACCGCTGATAATCGTCGTCGCGGGTCCCGTTTGGCACTGTTCCGCGATCTTCTTTACGGATTTGTAATCGCCCGAGGTGTAGATTTCCGTGATCTTGCCGATCGCCACGCCCACCAAAAGGCCCGCGATAACGGCGACGGCGCAGTTGAAGTTATCGAAAAACGCGTAGCTCATGAGGATCGCGCACACGATCACGATCGCGCCGCTGATGTAGGTGCCCGCGTTCAGAGCGGTCGCGGGATTCGCGTTCTCCTTGCCCCGCACGCAGAGGATGCCGACGACGGACGCGAGGATGCCGACGGCGGACAGCGCGAGCGCGAACACGGCGCCCTCCAGCGGCGGCAACGCGAAAGCCGCGCCGAAAGCGGGCGTGATATCGGGTATGATGGCCGCCAGCGTTATGGCGGAAATAATCGATCCGACGTAAGATTCAAATAAGTCCGAACCCATGCCGGCGACATCGCCCACATTGTCGCCCACATTATCCGCTATCACGGCGGGATTGCGGGGGTCATCCTCGGGTATGCCGGCCTCGACCTTGCCGACGAGATCCGCGCCCACGTCCGCGGCTTTCGTGTAGATCCCGCCGCCGACGCGCCCGAACAGCGCCATCGACGAGGCGCCCAGCCCGAAGCCCGTGACCACCGAGGCCGCGTTGACGCCCATGAGTACAAAGATACCGCCCACGCCCAGAAGCCCAAGCCCCGCGACGCAAAGGCCCATGACGGCGCCGCTTCGGAAAGCGACTTTCAGCGCGCGGTTCATGCCGCCGCTCTGCGCGGCGCTCGCGGTCCTGACGTTTCCTTTTGTCGCCACCTGCATACCGAAAAATCCGGCCAGCACGGAAAAGAGCGCGCCGATCACGTACAGCACCGCCGTAATCCAATTGATTCCAAATCCGAGTATGAGGAACAGTATGGCAATGACGATCGCCATGGTCTTGTATTCCCGTCTGAGGAAAGCCATGGCGCCCTCCCTGATATAGCCGGATATCTCTTTCATCCTGTCGGTGCCCTCGTCCATCTTACTTATCCACGATGACAGGCCGTACGCGAAGATCAGCGCGACGAGGGCCGCAGCCGGTGCGACAATTGCTAAATTGTTCAATTTAATTCTCCATCTCCTTCCTTTGCGATTCGGATTCGCGAAAGCGCGCGTGAAAGCGTCGCGGCGGCGCTTTCGGCAGGAAAGCAAAAGCCCGGACGCGGCGCGATATGAGCGGCGCTTCGCAGTTCGTATTTGTAATTGTAGCATATTCAGGGAAAATTACAACCGATTTCGTGAAAAATATGATTTCTTGTGATATCGCGGGTTGCGGTGCGGAAGCGAACGCGCCTCCGCCGTTCCGTTCGCCGGCGAGCGGTGTACCTGCGAACAGCAACCGTCGCAAAGCGCGATACCGCACGGAAACGGCTTGCAAACGCGGCCCCTTAAGACCCGGGGCCGCGCGAAGCCCGCGTATTACATCTTCTTGTACACCACGGCACAGGACTCGTCTATGACCCGCAGCGCGGTTTCGATATGCGCGTCGCTGATCATGAGGGGCGG
>JAITKU010000035.1 GCA_031278255.1 Eubacteriales Family XIII. Incertae Sedis bacterium
TCCCGTCCTCCGTGAGCGTCGGCGCGCCGTTTGGGCAGACCTTGACACAGGTCCCGCATTTCTTGCAGGACGTGTATCGGTAGGAGAGCTCGGGGCGCGGATTTTGCGATTCGGGATTGGAGCACCAAGGGCAGCGCAACGGGCAGCCCTTCAAGAATACGGTCGTGCGAATGCCGGGACCGTCGTCGATGCTGTAACGCTGGATGTTGAATACGGTCCCCTCGGTGTTGTCCATGCGGGTACGCTCCTTAAAATGCCGTCGCGCGACCCCGCGGCGCTCTTCGCGCCGCGGAGCCGCACAGCGATGTTATCCCGGATGTCATTTCAGATGATCTCGTGCATCGTGCGGTTCACGATCTCCGCCTGCAGACCCGGGGGCAGGTCGATGAAG
Organism: Eubacteriales Family XIII. Incertae Sedis bacterium; assembly: GCA_031278255.1. Lineage (GTDB taxonomy): Bacteria > Bacillota > Clostridia > Peptostreptococcales > Anaerovoracaceae > JAITLA01. The sequence continues at coordinate 392 of JAITKU010000035.1, forward strand.
TAGGCGCTGTAGCCGCCCACGCGCACGAGGAGGTTCTTGTGGTTCTCGGGATGTGCCTGCGCGTCCAGGAGTTCTTCGCGGCTGTGTATATTGAACTGGATGTGCCAGCCGTCGCGCTTGTTGAAAGCTTTCACGAGCCAGCCCAATTTCTCGATCTTCTCCGGCGTGTTCAGCAGGGATTTCGAGAACTTCATATTCATCGCGAAGCCCGCGTACTCCTTGGAATAGCATTGGTTCGTGGCGGAGTTGATGGCCGCCGTGGGCCCGTTCGTGTCCATGCCGGGCATGACGGAGCAGGCGGCGTCGCAGGTGGGATCGCCGGCCTTGCGCCCGTTGGGCATCGCGCCGATGGCCTTTCCGATTCCGACGTGGCCGGCGGCCGCGCCGATGAAGAGCATGGGTTTCTTCCCCGTGAGCGGATCGATCTGCGACTGCATGATCTCGGGCACGCGCGTGGACATCTCGTCATATATCTCGTCCGCGTAGTCGTCGTCGTTGCCGTATTTCGGGCTGTTGAGACAGAACTGCTGCAGGGTTTCAAAGCCCTCCCAATTCTTCGCGCAGGCGTCCAAAAGCTCGCCCATCGTCGCCTTTTTCTCGTCGAAAACGATCTTTTTGATGGCGGTCATGCTGTCCGCGAGGTCCACCAGACCGCGGCTGCCAAACCAGCAGGCGCGGCCCTCCGGGTAGCGCGCCCCACCCTCGCGGGAGGCAAGGCCGGCCGGGATGCAATCCTCGTACTGCATGGCCACGCGCAGACCGCTCATCGGACCCTCGGCGATCTCCGTAGACCAGCTGATCATCTTGAACTTGTGCATGATCGGGATGAAGTATTCCAATTGCTTGTAATAGGCGTCCATGACCTGCCGGAAATCCGTGAAGCCGCGCGGATCGCCCGTGTGCGGGCCGAGCTGCTTCTCGGTGCGCGGATCGAAGCCGTCGTTCAGCGCCAGTTCCAGCACCTTGAGCTGGCTGATATTGTGGCCGCCGCCCATGTGTTCCATGCAGTCGAGATGATAGCCGAGGCAACCGGAAGCGTTCCAGTTCACGGCGTCCTCGAGCGGCACGCCGCGGTCGAGATAACGCTGTGTGCCCAGCTTGTCATTCAGGAAGGCCGGGTTGCCGCCGCCGAATTCGCGGTTGCATTCCAGCGCGTGGTGAACGAATTCCGGATCCATGTCGGCATGGTAGCGGACGTAGATGGCGGGTTCGGACAGTTTGATCTGCGCCATGGCCTCCAGCACGAGCCAGGAGATCTCGTTCGTGAGGTCATTCCCCTCCGCGTCCTTGCCGCAGAGCGTGATGTTGGGGAGCAGGGAGCCGGGCGCCGCGCGCTGTTCGCGCGGGATCGTGACGAGGTTTTCGCATTCGCGGATCTTCAGCCACAGCGCGCCGAGCAGTTCCGCGGCGTCCTGCGCCGTGACCTTGCCGGCCTCCTTGTCCGCCTTGTAGTACGGGTACAGCAGTTGGTCGAGGCGGCCCACCGGCACCTCGGGCCGGTCCGAACTTTCCTTCCAGCAGACGAGGTGGTAGAGGCGCACGCACTGCACGGCCTCGAAGAAGTTGCGCGGCGGCTCGCCGGGCACGCGCTCGCAGGCCTCCGCGATGCGCAGGAGTTCCGCCTTGCGTTCGGGACGCGTTTCCTTTTCGGCCAACTCGCGCGCCAGATCCGCGTGACGCTTCGCGTATTTGATAAAGGCTTCGCAGGAGATGATACATGCTTTCAGGAGCCAGTATTTGCGGAGGAACTGCGCGGTTCCGTGGGAGTTTTGATCGCCCTCCGCCATCATGCGTTCGCGTTCCTTATGACACAGGTCGATAACGTAGTTCAGGCCCTTTTCAACGCATTTTACGCTGACCTGCGCGACGCCGCCCCCGTAGGCGGAATAGTTCTGGAACAGGCCGCGGTCCATCTCGTAGCGCACGCCGCGCCCCTCAAAGACCATGCCGCGATCGAAGAGCAGATCGAACACGTCGCTGCCCATCTCGAACTCGACGGAGGTGTTCACGCTCGACACCTTGGGCATATGCTCGATCCAGTATTCGGCGTCGGCTTTCAGGGCCGCCAAATCCGCGGGATCGATCTTCGTGGAGGAGATGTCGCTGGTCTTGCGGTCGAATTTTCCGCTCTCCACCATCTTTAGGATTTCGCGCGGCTTCATGGCGCAGAGCGTTCCGTTGCCGCGGATGAACTTCGTGAGTGAACCGACGATCAACTCGCCGTCGCGGATGAGCAGGGGGCATTCGAGCAGGCGCTTTTCCAGAGCCTTGGCCCAGCGAATATCGACGGGCAGACCCTCCGTTTCTTTCCACGATTCCGTGAACAAGAGCGTATCGTCCACGTAAACCTGCGGATCGGCGTTCTCCCAATCGCGTTTGAGGTTTTGCAGACGTTCTGTGAGTACGGTTACATTTCGGATCTCGTCTCTGTTTACCTTTGTGATTTCGCCCATGTGATAACCATCCTTTCTGAAAAAAAAAGTGTATTGAGAATTAAATGTTTGCGTAAGTGTGTGAACCGGGGCGGTCGATTGTACGGAATACGATAAAATGAACATACGAACACGCATACAGTATGAGCAATTTTCATGCCGGCCGGCGCCGTTCCCGCCGCGCCGCTTATTTCCGCCCTTTGCGGCGCGCGCCCGCGGCGCGCGCCGTGGGTTTTGTCGCGACGGCGATAATATGCCTGTCGTTTATTTGCGACAATGTTGCGGATCAGCGACAGGGTTTGCGTGAAAACCGCTCCCTTTGCGCGCGAACGGCCGGGGACGCCCCGCGGCGCCCTGCCCGGCCCCGCGGCCGCTTACACGCTCTCGACCTTGTATATCCGGCAGAGCAAGGCCCTGAGCGGCCAGCCGCCCGTCACGGGATCGAAGCTCGACGGATCGTCGGCCGGGGTCAGGACATTCGCGTTGGACGGCCACAGACCGCCGAGCCAGGGTTCGCGGGGCGGTTCCTCGGGGAACCACCAATGGCTCTGCACGTTGACGACGCGCGGATCGATTTCATCCGCCACGCGGGCCTTTTGCTTGATCACGCCGCGCGGCGATTCGACGTATACCCAGTCACCGTCCGCGATGCCGTGCTTTGCGGCCGTTTCGGGGTGGATGTCCATGATCGGCCAAGGATACCGTTCCCGTGTTCCGACGTGGAGCTGACGGTTTTCCGAGTGGAACATGGGCCGGAAATTCCCTCCCGTGATCAGGATGTAGGGGTATTCCTCCGCGAGCTTTGGCGTGCTGTAGGGGCTTTCCGCGGGTTCTTCGAAATAGGGCAGGGGGTCGTAGCCCAAGGTTTCAAGGACCTTCGAGTACAGTTCCACCTTTCCCGTGGGTGTGGCGAAGCCCGTGCGCTTGCCCGTGCGCGGGTTGATCCTGTCGTAGGTCCACGGTTCGTCGCTTTGGATGACGTAGCGCTCGGAAGCGGCTTCCTTGAACGTGAGGCCTATGGGCGCGAGGCGGTGGTCGGCGAGCGCCTCCTCGTCCTTCCACGGGAAGTATTCGCCGAAGCCGAGGCGTTCCGCCAAGCCCTTCCACAGGAGATATTCCTCGCGGCGTTCGCCCAAGGGCGCGACCGCGCGCTCCGCGCATTTCATCTTGGGGGAGAAATCCTCGTGCGTTTCGCACAGGGGTTTTTCGAGCTTGCTCGCCGCGGGCAGCACGTAGTCGGCCAGCATCGCCGTCGGCGTCATGACGAGCTCGCTCACGACGGAGAGCTCGAGATTGGGGCTCTTCAGCGCCCGATAGACCAGCTTGGTGTCACCGCTGTTCAGCAGTGGATTGCTGCCCCATGTGATGTTGGCCGTGATCGGATAGGGGTCCCTTTCCAGAATCGCCTTCCAGATCAGCGGCTGGTTGGCCAAAAAATTGTGCGCGCACATGGGGAAGGGAATGCCGTAGGTTTTCTCGTAGATCGGCGCCATGACCTCGTAGCCCGGCCACATCAT
>JAITKU010000041.1 GCA_031278255.1 Eubacteriales Family XIII. Incertae Sedis bacterium
CGCCCGACTCGCTCTGCGTGCGTGCGTCCGACCCGCCCGATCAAGACTTCCATCGCCGACCCTCCTTTTGCTTACTCATTTTTCCGCCGTTTCGTTTTCCGACCCCGCGTCGTCCCGGGTTTCGGATCCGCCGCTTGTTTCGGAAATGCGTCTTTCGCAAATTTCAATCCGGCTCATCACCTCCGCAAGGGAAACGCTGTCCCGGATTTGGGAAAAGATATTGCGCGCCGATATATATTTCAGCTTGGCGTCCACATAGTTGCCCTCGTCAAACAGCGCGTCGCCCTCAGTCAGGCGGAGCTTCGCAGTCTGCGCAAGATTGTCGTTCTCCGCGCTTACGCCCGCGAGCGCGGAAAGTTTTTCGTCGATGCGCGCCGTTGACGCCGCATCCTCAGACGTCGAAAAGCGTTCCCGCGCAATCGTATAGTGCAGCTTCGCCCCGGTCAGATCGCCGCTTTCGGCCGCTTTGTCTCCGGACGCTTCCATGGCGGAGGCTTCGAGCAAGGCGTCGCTTTTCGCCCGGGCCGCGTCGGCCGCCTCATCGCTTTCGGCCGACTCCTTTTCCATAAGCTCGTACAGCTCCTGCAGCGACTCGACGGCGAGCTTGCGTCCGTCTCTGTCGCCGATTCCCGCGGCCATCTGCCGCGCGGACAGATATTTTTCCTCCGCCTGCGCATAAAAGGACGACATCGACAAGGTATCTCCGAGAGCGATCAGATCGCGCACGCTGAGGAGTCCGCCGACCGTCGTGAGTCTGCGCTCGATGTACGCCTTGCCGGCATTGTCCGTAAACCGCGAACGCGTCTGCGCCGTCAAATACGCCTCTTGCGCTTCCTCATAGTCCCCTGCGTCGAATGTTTCGTCCGCCTTGTTTACCGCGTCGATCAGTTTCAGATAAAGCTCGGCCCTGTCCCCGAAAGCGGCGTCGCGCACGTCCTTCGCCAAATCGGAGGCCGTTTTCATCTCTTCGCCGGCACGCGGATAATTGCTGTCCTCGATATACTCCGCCGCATTCAGAAACGCGGTTCGCATATTTTCGCGCTTTGCTTCCTTCTGATTATGCAACACAATCAGCACGACCGTGAGAATCACCGCAATCGCGAACAGCGGAACGGCAATCATCAGGATCCTTTTGAGTTTCTTGCCTTTGTTCGGATCGTTGTACACCTTGTCGATGAACACAACGGCGGCGGTGTAGTTGTCAATATCGGCGGGATGCCGGTCGAGAAGCAATCGCTCCAAACCGTCAACTGCCCGTGCGGGTTCATTCTCGGCGCTTTCGATTGCGGCCTTGATATCTCCCGCGTCGCACTTCTCCCAAAGACCGCGGGTCACGAGCGCGATGATATCGCCGTCGGATAATTTGATTTTTTTGGAAACCTGCGGCGACAGCAGACCGGCTTGCCCCGCGTAACGCGCGAGATTGTTCCTTTCCTCGTGCAGCGCAATCTTGTCCGGTGGCAGTTCGTCACGCTCGGCAAGCTGTACGCCGAGCGAATGGTCGCGGCTCTCGTGAAACAATCTTCCCGTGCGATACAGGCAAAAACGGGAATTCCCCACGTAGGCATACCGCAACGATTGATAATCCGTCACCACGACCGTAATCGAGGCTTCCATGCTCAAATGTCCGCCGTTTTCCCTCAATGCGCGATGCGCCGCTTTGACATAGCCCCCGATTGCTCCCGGACGAATCGACGGATGCTCATGAAAGGCGGCGACAGCGGCCCGAACCGCCAAGGCGGCGCTTTGGCTTTCAATATCCGCAGGCTCCAGCCCGTCGGCAATCGCATAGCAGGCGTATTCGCCGAGCTCCGCCGAACCGTAGTAGTCGTTATTGAACAACCCGCTGCCTTCATGAGAAACAAAGGCCGCGTTGAATTTTGAGTTTTCCCGGCGCATATCGATCCCCCAAATCGGACTACGCGCGGTCAATCCGCGCAATCACGACGGTTGCGTTGTCCTGCTGCGCGTCTTTTTTGCGTTCCAGAAAGGCAATGACATCGTTCGCCTTTTGTTCGCAGTCCGACCGCTTGTGCAGGATTTCTTCCAAATCCCGCTGCGGACAAAAGTCGTAAACGCCGTCGGTCATCAGCACGACAAGGTCGCCGGCTTTGAGCGCAACCGGTATATCGGACATTTCGGGCTCGCGAAAATCGTCTTTGCCCACGTAGTTATATATGCGGCGCTCTTTTTGTACAGAACGCGCGTCCTTCCGCCCGATCGTATGCCGGCGAAACGCGTTTCGCGCCAATACGTCCAAGGTCTGCCCCTCGCTGAGCGAAATCAAAGAGCCGCCGCGAAACACCGCCGCCCGGCAGTCGCCCGCAAGCGCGTAATAAAGCATTCCTTCTCGGATAAGAGCGCACAGCACGTTTGCGCCCGCCGTTCCGTCCGGCACATGTCGCAAAACGGTTTCGTTGGCGTTGTGAAACGCTTGCCGGAAGAAATAGGCGGGGTTCGACAAGAGTCCGACCATTTCAAAAGAACGCACAATGCCGGCGGAAACCGCCAGCGCGGCCGTGCGGCCTTTCGTTCCGCTTCCGATTCCGTCCGCAATCACAAGCAGGGTTCGCCCGTCGTGTACCGCCCATTCAAACGCATCGGCCTGAACCTGACGTTTGCCTATGATCTGCGTATGCGCAACCGTAAGCCCCGGATTTCGCTCAAGCCTTCCCATCGCCGCGCGGAGGATAAACAAGGCCGCCAGAACACATACCGACACAATCAAATACGCCAACCGTCCTCACCTCCCGCGCGAGTATCGTTCACTCATACTCCCAGTTGAAATTGTCCCCGCACAGCGGACGAAACAGGAGTGTGGTTCGGCCCAATTTGATCAGGTTCATGTCGGTCAACCGCTGCGGTTCGTAGATCGCGTCGCCGTCCAGATATACAATGCCCTCGGAATCGCCGGGAATCAACATGAATTTGCGATTCTTCGGATCATACGCGATTACGGCGTGGTTGCGCCGCGCCACAGCGTCGTCCCCGGGCAGACGAACATCCATATCGTCCGCGCGACCGATAAAATTCTTTCCGCCGTGCAAGGTAAAACTCAAGCCCTGACGGGGGCCGTCGATGCAGGCCAGCCATCCGCAAACGGGATCCGTGCGTTCAAACAACAATTGCGATTCGATGTCGCTTATGTTGCGCGGCGTGTCCGGAGCGCCGTCGTCATATTCCGCCGCAAGCCCGCAGTAAGGACAGGTTCGCCCCAATCGTTTGGGATATACGTGACCGTTCCTGCATCTGAACATGCTCCCGGTATCGCGCACAGAAACCGCCTCCTTTTCCGTATTTGTTGTTTAACGAACCGCCAACGCGGTTTCTCCCGCTATGAATATCGTGTCGCCCGGCCGGATCGGTATCGGCTCACCGGGCGTCAATATCATGCGTTTGTCGGAACCGGCGCGCAGAAGCGCCGTACCGTTCCTTGAACCGACATCGGCGAGCAGCCAACCTCTCGAAGTATGGTTGAGTACCGCGTGTTCGTCGCCGATCAGGGAAAAATATGCCGTGTCGGATAAGTCTATATCCGCGTCCGCGCCGCCTGTACTCCGCCCGATCAACAGGCCCGTCCGATTGCGCAAATCCCAGCTTTTGATCGCATCCGCCTCTTCGTTTATCAAAAGCAACGCGGAAGCCTCTTCGTGTACGGTTTTGCGATTTTCGCCCGCCGCCGAACGGGAAAAACGAACAAAGCCCCTTATTTCGTATACGACGTAGAGCGTCACAACGCCGGCCAAGCCGCACAGCGCGTAAGAGCGCCAAGCGGCATCCGCATAGATGTACACAAGCCGTGCGCACAGGCACGACACAATTACAATTGCGATGAAAAGCGCCGACACGACGGATACCTTCCCCCGGTTCGCACTCACTTTTTGTACCCCATAAACTTCTCGAACAGATCGGTGGCATCGAGCGGGTTTACGTTTTGCTTTTTTGCGGCGGAATCCGTCGCCTTGCCGAAAAAAGCATCGAAGCGCCCCATGAGATCCGCAAAATCCACATCCGTTGCGCTCGCCTTCTCCCTGCCCGCCTTGCCGGCGGAATTTGACGCGTTCTTTCTTCGTTCCGCATCGTATTTTGCGCGTCTGCCCGCGTCGCCGAGGATTTCCCACGCCTCCGCGATTTGCGTGAATCGTTCCGCCGCCGCCTTGTCACCGGGATGCAAATCGGGATGATATTGTTTGGCCGATTTACGGTACCGCTCTTTTATGACGGCGACGGAATCTCCGGGCGAAACGCCCAATACCGCATAATAATCCGTCACGGATATATTCCTCCGGCACAACGCCCGCGCCGAACGACCGAAAAAAATTTCGGACAATACCCTCCTACAAGCGAGAGCCGTTCGACCCTGAAGCACAACGACAGACCGTTACGCAAATAAAAATCGGGCGGGTTTGTCTTAAAGACGCGCCCGCCGTTTTTTCGCCGGAAACGGA
>JAITKU010000074.1 GCA_031278255.1 Eubacteriales Family XIII. Incertae Sedis bacterium
CCCCCGCCGCTGGCGCGGCCGCGTTATCGTCCGGGTTCTCCGGATCGCTTACGACGCCCGCCTCGTCGGAAACGTCCATATCCGGGGCGACCGCGATTTCACGCGCGGGGGCTTCCCCCTCCGTAAGGACTTCGGCAGACTGCATTTCGGGCGCGGTCTCTCCCCCCGCCGAACCCGCCGCCTCCGTTAGAACTCCGGCAGACTGCGGCTCGGGCGCGGTCTCTCCATGCGGCGCGGGTACTTCCCCCTCCGGCGGGCTGAGATCGACTTCTGAGAACAGATCCTCGACGGATTTTATATTCAGCTTCTGTTCGGCCGGTGTCTCGGCGGCGCCCGCCTCGTCGGAAACGGGCGTCTCCGTATCCTCCGCAGCATAGACCGTGAGGGTTTGCAAGAAAGATTTGATTTTTTCGATCGGTGCGAACGCCATGAATACCTCCGAAACCGAACAAAAGCGTTAAAATCGCTTGCGTTTTCAGTATATATTTTACTATATATCGGCGAAAAACACAATGAAATTAGCCGGACGCCGAATAAAAACCAAAAAAGAAACAAAAAAACCGCCGTGTATGCTATACTGCTATCAGACGCGCATCCGCCGATACGCGCGGAGGATCGGGCGCCGTTCTCAAAACGGGGAAAGGGGAATTGCACAGGGATGAAAAAAAACACGCTCGGAAAAACGGGTATACCCGTCACACCCGTCGGCTTCGGCGTCCTGACGGTCGGCCGGACGCAGCTGGACATGCCCGTAAAGGAGGGCGCGGCCATCCTGCGCTACGCATTGGAATGCGGCGTCAACTTCCTCGATACGGCGCAGTATTACGAAACATATCCCTACATAAGGGAGGCCCTGCGCGGCACGCGCTTTGCGCCCGTGATCGTTTCCAAATCCCTGCAGACAAGCGGCCGCGAAATGCGGGAGGCGATCGAGGAAGCGAGGCGGGAACTCGACAGGGATGTCATCGACGTGTTCCTCCTGCACGAACTGCGGCACGGAAACGACTTCGCAAGCAGACGGGGCGCGTTTGAAGCCCTGTGCGAGGCGAAAGCGAAAGGCCTCGTGCGGGCCGTCGGCGCGTCCACGCACCACGTTGACATCGCCGAAAGGATGGCGGATATCCCCGAGATGGACGTACTCTTCGCGCTCATCAATTACAAGGGCCTCGGCATTCGCAAGGGCGCGGGTCCCGGGAAAAAGGAAGAGATGGCGGCCGCCGTGAAAAAAGCCGCGGAAGCCGGTCTCGGCGTATTCGCGATGAAAGTGTTCGGCGGGGGGAATCTCGTCGGCGATTATCTGACCGCCTTGGATTATGTATCCGCGCTGCCCGGAATCTGCTCGATGATGCTGGGAATCGGACATCGGGACGAGGTGGACCGCATGATCGAGTATGCGGAAGGGAGAATAGATCGAAGTTACAAACCCGATATAAGCGAAAAGAGAATCCGTGTCGATCAGGGCGATTGCGAGGGTTGCGGCGCCTGCGTGGAGCGGTGCCCGAACCGCGCGATGTATTTCAACGACAGGGGTCTTGCCGATGTGAATGACACCCTCTGTCTGCGTTGCGGCTATTGCGCGCCCGTCTGCCCGGTCAGGGCCGTCATCATGCTTTGATCGCGGCGTCCCCGCGCCGCTTTTTGTCTATTTGTTCTCCATATCGCAACCGTGTTCCCGGTCCTCCTCGTCCGCGTTGGGATCGAAGCCCTCCAGGCCGGCGTAGTATTTCCCCGCTCGCCGCGCGTAGTCGTAGATGGCCGAACGGATGGCGTGGTCCGCGAGTACGGAGCAGTGAACCTTGATGGACGGAAGCCCGCCAAGCTCGTCGAGGACATCTTGATTCGTGATCTTCAGGGCGTCCTCTATGGTCTTTCCCTTGATCATATCGGTCGCCACGCTGGAAGAGGCGATGGCCGAACCGCAACCGAACGTCTTGAATTTCGCGTCTACGATCACCTCATCCTCGACCTTGATGGATATCTTCATCATATCGCCGCAGACGGGGCTTCCGTATATCCCCTCCCCGTCCGGATTCTGCATTTCACCCACATTGTGCGGGTCCGTGAAATGCTTGATCACCTTGTCATTATACAGCATTGCCATTTTTTAACCAGCCTTTCTCTTTCGATACGGACGAGATGTTCCGCAATTTCTCCACATTCTTGACCAGACAATCCACCGTATAGTCGATGTCGTCCTTCGTCGTGAAATCGCCGACCGTAAACCGCAGCGAGCCGTGGATCATCTCCACGGGTACGCCGAGGGCCGTCAAAACGTGGGAGGGTGTCAAAGAGGCCGAGGAGCAGGCCGATCCCGTGGACACGGCGATGCCGTCGAGATCGAGCAGGAGCAGCAGCGCTTCGCCCTCTATATATTGAAACGTTATATTCAGATTGCCCGGCAGTCTGCGCGCGAGGCTTCCGTTGACGCGAATGTCGGGTATGTTCTCGCGAATCCTTTCCAGAAAATAGTTGCGCAGCTTTGTCAATCTTTCGATATGCGCATCCAGGTCCCGCGCGGACAACTCCGCCGCCTTGCCGAAGCCGATGATACCCGTCAGGTTTTCGGTGCCGGCGCGCTTTTTGTTTTCCTGCCCGCCCCCGTGTATATGGTTCGGCAGCGACACGCCTTTTCGGATGTACAGGGCGCCTACGCCCTTGGGTCCGTATATCTTGTGCGCGGAAACGGAAAGCAGGTCCACGCCCAGCGCGCGCACATCGATGGGAACATTACCCGGCGCCTGCACGGCGTCCGTGTGAAACAGCGCGCCGCGCTCTTTCGCGATCCTTGCAAGCGCCTCGATCGGCTGAATTGTCCCGATTTCGTTGTTCACAAACATGATGCTGACCAGCGTCGTTTCGTCCGTGAGGGAGCGTTCCAAAAGGGCCGGGTCCACAAAGCCCTCGCCGTCCGTATCGAGATATGTAACCGCAAAGCCCCTCTTTTCCAAATATTCGCAGGAATGCAGCAGGGCGTGGTGTTCTATCTTCGTCGTGATGATGTGCCGGCCTTTTTTGGCGCGCGACTCGGCGGCCTCGATCACGGCCCAGTTGTCGGCCTCAGTGCCCGATGAGGTGAAAAAAATCTCCCGCGGACTCGCGCCGATCAACGCGGCGACGAGTTCCCGCGCCTCCTCCAGCGCCTGCTTGGACTCCTGCCCTATCGTATACAAACTCGAAGGATTTCCGAAATTCTGCGTAAAATACGGGAGCATCGCTTGCAGGACCTCATCCTTTACCGGCGTCGTCGCGGAATAATCCAGATATACCTGTCGTTTCATAACGCAATCTCCTGTGCTTCGTCGTTACCATGATTCCTATTATTATACCTGCATTTTGTCAAATGTAAACATCGAAATTTTCCGCGCGTTTCCCGTTTTGCGTTTTGCGGTTACAGTTCAAAGGTCCGGAATGGCAACGTTTTGCGTTTTTTGTTTGCATATATATGCCAAATGAGCTATAATACAAGTATACTGTAAATTTTCACGAAAATGAAAGGGAACATTTGAAGAAATGCCAATGCTGTCCGCGATCAAAAAACGCACGGGAGCCTTTGCGGCCCTGCTCGTATCGTCGGCAAGGAAGCACAAGGGGTTGTTTGCCGGGTCGGCTCTGACATTGGTATTGTCGGCGGCCGCCTTGGCTTTCGGGGCGGCGGGCTTCCTCGATTTTTCCGCTCCCGTCGCCGTCGTGAGGGAGGTTTACGCCATACAGGGCGAAGCGCTTTCGGCCGATCTTTTTTTGGCCGAAGTCCGGGACGGAAAGGTGCCCGCTTTCCTCCGAAGCCGCTCAAAAAACGCGGACGATTACGACCGGACGGCCCGCGTGATCCTTTCTTCCGCCGCGAATTTCGACGCGAATGCGGCAGCCGCGGCGGCGGGCGACGCCCCCGCCGAAACGGACGGGGAAACGCCGCGGGTTTTCGCCTATTACGAGGCGGCGCCCGACACCTCCGTTCCGGGCGAGCGGGATGTGACGCTCATCCTCGAGGACCCGCGGGGGAATCGGGCGCGTTACAGCGCGAAGCTGACGGTCCTTTCGGGCAAAACCTTGGCGAAAGTGGAAGCCGCCGATCCGCCGCCCTCCCTCACGCTCGATCTCTTTTTTACGAAACCCGAAAACATCGCCGCGGACTTCGCGATTGCGCCCGAAACCCTGGACACCTCTTCCGCGGGCGCGGTGTACGATCTGCCGATCCGTATCGAAAACCGTATCGTGGACTGCAAACTGACGGTGAGCGACACGAGTCCTCCCTCCGCGACCGTCCGGGACCGAACCGTTTGCACGCTCGACAGCTTGACGGCGGAGGACTTTGTTTCGGATATCCGGGATATGTCGGACGTTTCCGCGGACTTTGTTACGCCGCCGATCTTCGGGGAAACGGGGACGCGGGATGTCGATATCAAACTCACGGACGCCTTTGGGAACGAAAGTGTTTTGACCGCCGCGCTCACCGTGGTGCGGGATACGGAAAAGCCGAAAATCGCGGGCGTAAGGAATCGTTCCGTCTTTCTGAACAGCACGATCGGCTATCGCGAGGGCGTAAGCGTTTCGGACGATTTTGACAATAGTGTCCGGCTGGAAATCGACTCGTCGGCGGTGAATCCGAACGCGCCCGGCAGATATCCCGTATATTATCGCGCCATCGACGCGAGCGGGAACGAAAGATCCGTTTCCGCGTACATTTCCGTGCTGGATGCGACCGAGACGAGCGTATACGGCAAGGCCGACGAGATATTGGGAGAAATCACCCATGACGCCATGAGTCCCTACGAAAAGGCAAGGGCGATCTACAATTGGGTGTCCGCGAACGTGGCATATATAAACACCGGAAGCAAGCGGGAGGTTTTGCAGGGGGCGCTGGACGCTTTTGTGCGCAGGCGCGGCGACTGCTACACCTACTACGCCGCGGGAGAAGTCCTGCTCACGCGGGCCGGTATCGACAACATCGGCATCCGGCGGATAGACGGGACGCCCACCACGCATTACTGGAGTCTGGTCAACACGGGCGACGGTTGGCGGCATTTCGACACCTGCCCCGCGCCGATCTCGAACCTGAACAAGTTCATGTTCACGGAAAAAACGGCCAAAGAATACACGCAGAGGATCGGACGGCACTACTACGACTACGATCCGGAAAAATACCCGGTCGTGGCGGAAGAATGACGCGGCGCGGAGGCGCGGAGGCGGGAATGCTGCGAAACATACTGGAATATCTGGAAAATACCGCGCAAATCCATCCCGATCGCACGGCCTTTTCAAACGAGACGGAAAGCCTGACTTTCGGCGAACTCCGCGAACGGGCGCGCGCGATCGGCAGCGGGCTTTTGCCATGCGGACGGAACAGGGCGATCGCCGTTTTTATGGAGAGGGGTCCCCGCATGACGGCCGCGTTTCTCGGCGTCGTTTACAGCGGCAACTATTACATTCCCTTGGAAAAAGAGATGTCGCAGAGCAGGATAGGGTCCGTTCTCGATGAGGCGGCCCCCGCTTTCATGATCTGCGACGAGAAAACGGAGGCAAGCGCCAAAGAACTCGACTACGCCGGGCGCATTCTCCCGATCGACCGGCTCGCGGCATCGGAAACGGACGAGGCGGGGCTTTCGGATGTGCGCGCCCGCGCCTTGGACGGCGATCCCGTGTACGTCGTGTTCACGTCCGGCTCGACGGGCGTTCCGAAAGGCGTCGTCGCCTGTCACCGAAACGTGATCGACTACGCGGAGACTCTGGGGGCGGTACTCCGCCCCGATACGCACAGCGTTTTCGGTATGCAGGTCCCGCTCTATGTGGACGCCTGCCTGAAAGAAATCTGTTGCGGCATGAAATACGGTGCGAGGACGGTATTTGTTCCGAAGAAGCTGTTCATGACGCCGATCAGACTGGTCGAGTTTTTGAATCGGCAAGGCGTGAACACCGTCTGCTGGGTCGTTTCCGCCCTCACGATATTATCCGGGACGGGTACGCTGGAAAAGGCCGTTCCGAGGCTTCACACGATCGCTTTCGGCAGCGAGGTGTTTCCGTCAAAACAGTTCGGCCTCTGGCGCAAGGCCCTGCCGAAAGCACGCTACATCAATCTTTACGGTCCCACCGAATGCACGGGCATGTCCTGTTATTACGAGGTGCCCGATGATTTCGACGCGGATATGCCGATTCCGATCGGCAGGGCTTTCCAAAACAGCGAGATACTCCTGATCGACGACGGAAAGCGCATAAGCGAAGCCGAAACGCCGGGGGAGATCTACATACGCGGCGCGGGCGTGACCTTGGGCTATTTCAACAGCCCTGAAAAGACGCGCGCGGCTTTCGTTCAAAACCCGACGCACACGCATTATCCCGAGATCGTATACCGGACGGGCGATATCGCGAAATACAACGCGCGGGGCGAGCTTTTGTACATCGGACGCAGGGACAATCAGATCAAGCATATGGGCTACCGTATCGAGCTTGCGGAAATCGAAGCGGCGGCGGTGAAGCTTGACACCGTGGGCGAGGCCTGTTGCGTGTTTTTGGAAGAACGCGATCGAATCGCGCTCTGTTACGCGGGAGACGGCGCCGAGGAGGCGGTCGCGGCCCAAATGCGGAAGCTGCTGCCCCGCTACATGGAACCCTCCGTATATCTGCGGACCGCCGTCCTGCCCCGCACGAACAATGGGAAGATCGACAGGGCGACGGTTCGCGGATGGGCCGCCGAACGCTCCGTCTGACTTTGGCCTCACGCCCGGCCTTGCCGCGCGCGGGTGCAAGCGACAACACATGCAAGGAGGAAAACCGCCATGGATGAACTGATCGCCGTCTTGCGCGAGCAGCGCCCCGATATCGACTTCGCGACGCAGAAGAGCCTGATCGATGATGAGGTGCTGGATTCTTTCGATATCATCTCCGTCATAGCCCTCGTGTCCGAGCATTACGGCGTAACGATCCCGCCGGAGGAGATCATACCCGAGAACTTCAATTCGGCGGAGAGCCTGTACGCGCTGATCCTTTCATTGCTTAAAAACGAATAGGACGTATCATGTATTTCACCTCATCCGCCTTTGTGTTGTTCCTTATCGTTGTTTTGGCGGGATATTCCGTTGCCCCCGGTCGTTTTCGCCCGGTATGGTTGCTTCTCGCAAACGGTTTCTTCTGCGTCGCTTCCGGCCCGGCCGGCACGGTCTGCATCGCCGTGACCTGCCTGACAACCTGGTACGCGGGCAGGCGGATCGATCGCCTGTCGAAGCGGCAGGCGGCGCGATCGGCGGACGCGAGCCTTTCCCCGGCCGAAGCCAAGGCGCTGCGCCAAGGGACGAAAGGACAAAAGCGCCTGTGGCTGATCGCCGGTATCTGCGTCAACGTCGGCATTTTGGCGGCGACGAAATACTCCGGATTTCTCGCGCAGAATCTGAACGCCGTATCGCGTTTTTTGGGCCTGTCTTTCACGACGGCGGGCCTTGACCTCGCCGTGGGCTTGGGCATATCTTTCTACACCTTTAAGGCCCTGTCTTACATGACGGATGTTTATCGCGGCAAAAAAACGGAGTCCGGGAGCCTCGTTCAAGTGGCGCTCTTCGTGTCGTTTTTCCCTGAACTCGTACAGGGGCCCATAAGCCGGTATCACAATCTGGCGCCCTGTTTGTTCGCCGGGCGAATCCCGGGGCCGGATGAATTTTGGGCGGGGCTGCAGCGGATTCTGTTCGGCTTTTTCAAAAAACTCGTGGTCGCGGACAGGCTCTTGCCGGCCGTCGTGGTTTTGACAAAGACCCCCGAGGACTTCAAAGGCGTGTATGTCCTGCTGGCGATGTGGTTTTACGCGGTCGTGCTGTTCGCGGATTTCACGGGCGGGATCGATATCACGATCGGCACCGCGAAGCTGTTTGGAATCGATGTGACGGAGAACTTCAACAAGCCTTTCTATTCCAAATCCATCGCCGAATATTGGAGAAGATGGCATATCACGATGGGCGCATGGTTCAAAGACTATTTGTTCTATCCCCTCAGCACCTCGCGCTTGATATTGAAGCTGATCAAGCCGTCCAAAAGAATCTTCGGAAAGGGCGTCGGCGTCCGCATTCCCGTGTACATCGTGACGATGATCCTCTGGTTTACCACCGGGCTGTGGCATGGAGCCGGTTGGAATTTTATCGTATGGGGACTTACAAACGGCGTGATCATCATTGTCTCGCAGGAGTTATCCCCCCTGTACAAGCGCTTTCATTCCCGTTTCGCCTTTTCCGAGACGGCGGCCTATAACGCGTTCCAAATCGTGCGGACCTTTTGCCTGATGTCCTGTATCCGCACCTTTGACATCTACGCCGACGTGGGCGCGACCCTCGACGCCTATATGTCCGTCTTTGCGGACTTCGGTTGGCACGACTTCGCGGCGCGGGGCGTTTCGGAATTGGGCCTCGCCGCTTCGGATTACATCGTCGTCGCCTGCGGCCTGTGTACGATGTTGTCGGCCGGGATCAGAACGCGCCGCGCCGCGTATAAGGGAACGCCGCTCGCGACGCGCGTCTGCCTGTGTTTCCTGTTGTTCCTCGTCACGATCGTATTCGGCTGCTACGGTATCGGATACGACGCGAATCAATTTATTTACAATCGGTTTTGAGTGTCGGAGACCCCGGAATGAAGCCTTTGCACATCTGTATCGCGACCGTCGTCTTGTTGATCTGCTTCCTGTCCGCGCAGCGTCTGCTCACGCCCAAGTATATGGAATCGCTGCACGAGGGCGCGCTGACGGCGGAATATTACGCCGACGAAAAGGACAACGCCGTACTCTTCATAGGGGATTGCGAGGTGTATGAAAACTTCTCGCCGGTGAAGCTTTGGACGGAGTACGGCATAAGCTCCTATATACGCGGCGGTCCGCAGCAGTTGATATGGCAGTCCTATTATCTGCTTCTGGACACCCTGCGGTACGAAACGCCCGAGGTTGTCGTGTTCAACGTGCTGTCCATGAAGTACGCCGCCCCGCAAAGCGAGGCCTACAATCGTTTGAACCTCGACGGTATGCGCCTTTCGAGCGCCAAACTCGGCGCGATCCTCGCGTCCGTGACGCCGGAAGAAACGGTTCTTTCGTACATATTTCCCATATTCCGATTCCACGACCGCTGGGACGAACTCACGGCGGAGGACCTGCGATATTTTGCGGCGCGCGAATCCGTGGGTCACAACGGCTATTATATGCGAAACGACACGAAACCCGTAGGGATCATACCCGAAGGCCCAAAACTCGCGGATTACCGGTTCGGTGAAAACAGCTACAGCTATCTGGACAAAATCACGGCGCTGTGCGAAAGCAAGGGGATCGATCTCCTGCTCATAAAAGCGCCCACGATCTATCCCCATTGGTATTCGGAATGGGACGCGCAAATGCAAAGCTACGCGGACGAACACGGGCTGTTCTTTGTCAATTTCCTCGCGCATACGGAGGAAATCGGCCTCGACTTTCGCAAAGACACCTACGACGGGGGTCTGCATCTGAACAGGAGCGGCGCCGAAAAGCTGACGGATTATCTCGGAAAGCTCCTCGCGGACCGCTACGGTCTGGCGGACAGGCGCGGGGACGCGTCCGTCGCGGCGATTTGGCGCGAAAAGACGCGCGACTATGAAGCGGCGGCCCAAGCGCAGATGCGCGAGATCGAGACGTACGGGGAGATCCGAACATTTACATATCGGAAGAACAAGGAGGTGCAACAATGAAGCCAAACCGCATCGCGCATATGCGCATACGAATCCTGCTCGCGGCCCTGCTCGCCCTATGCGTCCTTTCAAGCGGCTGCGCGAAGTCGGAAGCGAGCGAGAGCGCGGACGCGCATACGGACGGGAACGAGGCCGCGGCGCCGGACACGGCGGAGCGGAGCGAGGCCGCGCGGGATGTCACGCCTTTCTCCTTTTCCTATAAGGATACGCCCATCGTGCCGGGGGAGGATATGAGCGATCTGCTCGATGCGATCGGCGCGCCGAACGATGTCTTTGAGGCGCAAAGCTGCGCCTTTGACGGGGTTGACCGCATATACTATTATCCGGGCTTTCTCATCAACACCTACCCCGATCGGGGCAAAGACAAAATCCTGTCGGTCTCGTTTCGGGACGACAGCGTACAAACGGACGAGGGCCTGTACCTCGGCATGCGCGCCGACGCGGTATCCTCCGTATATGAAAACGGCACGCGGAACGCCGGCGGAAACGCGCTCCTGTTTCAAAACCGGGATTTGGAACTGCGGGTTCTGTTTGAAAACGATGTCGCGATCGATATCACGCTGTATTACGCCCCGGCGCAGGCGCAGGCGGCAATGGCGGAATAGCCGCCCGCGCCGCGCGCGGCCCCGAGGCGCTTTACCCGCCGCCGTTTTGCGGCGTTCATTTCGCGCAGCAACAGCCGCGGGACGCGTCGTCCGCCGCGGCCTTTGCCGCCGAGAGAACGCCGAAAGGATGCCGCAAGCGGCGCAGCGCGCGCACAATGCGAAGAACGCGTTTCATGTCGTGCCGCGCAACCGCTTCCAGCAGACGACGCGCGTACGCGCAGCCGTCCGCGTTTATGGTGTAATAACTCCACTTTCCGACGCGGCGGCTCGTCACGATACCCGCTTCGCAGAGTATCTTCATATGGTGTGAGAGCGTCGGCTGGCTGATCTGCAAATCGTCCAGCAGAACGCAGGCGCACTGCTCCCCTTTTGTCAGCAGTTCGAGGACGCGCAGTCTGTTCTCGTCCGTAAAGGCGCGAAAAACGCGGATATATGTATTTTTCATAAAGAAGCTCCTTTCACAGATCGTTCGGATGCGAAGAGTATATCATATGTATTGAAAATATTCAATTTTGGCTCCGTCCAAAATTGAAGCGCCAAAGGCGCACTTCAATTGTTGAACGGATGTTTTGAGGGGACAAGGGCTTCGCCCGCCGCCCCTCAAAACATAGGCGTCAGTG
>JAITKU010000082.1 GCA_031278255.1 Eubacteriales Family XIII. Incertae Sedis bacterium
GGCGGCCACAGGAAAATCCGTTGCATTCCGAACAAAAAAATGATATGCTGGTGTAGCGGAAAAGCGGCGCGGCCCGCGCCGCGGAAAGGCGACAGGGTATGCCGAACCAATTTTCAAGAACCGCATTGCAACTCGGCAATGACAATATGAACAAGCTGCATAAGGCTCGCGTGGCGGTATTCGGTATCGGCGGTGTCGGCGGCTATTGCGTGGAAGCGCTGGCCCGCACGGGCGTGGGCGCCATCGACCTCTTTGACGACGACCGTATCTGCCTGACGAATCTGAACAGGCAGATCATCGCGACGCAGAAAACGGTGGGACTCTACAAGACGGATGTCATGCGGGAACGCATACGCGAAATCAACCCGAACGCAGAGGTTGGCGCGCACAGGATTTTTTACGGGCCGGATACGGCCGACGCCGTCGATCTGTCGGTCTACGATTACATCGCGGACGCCGTGGACACCATGACCGCGAAGCTGGAACTCGTGTGCAGGGCGAACGCGCGCGGCGTGCCGATCATCAGTTGCATGGGCGCGGCGAACAAGCTGGACGCGTCGGCCTTTGAGGTGGCGGACATCCACGAAACCTCCGTCTGTCCGATGGCGCGTATCATGCGCAAGGAACTGCGAAACAGGGGAATCGAAGCGCTGAAGGTGGTGTATTCCAAGGAACCGGCCATGACGCCTTTTGAGGACGCGGCGGAGAGTTGCCGGTATCATTGTGTCTGCCCGCCCGGCGTCGCGCGAAACTGTCTGCGGCGGCGCCAAGTTCCGGCCAGCAACGCTTTCGTTCCGGCCGTCGCCGGTCTGATTATGGCGGGCGAGGTGATTCGGGATTTGATCGCGGAGCGTCCGGTCCGCGTTGCCGAAAGGGGGTAAGGACTCATGCGCGGCAGGGAGATATACAAACGGCTTCTCACGATACTGCGCGAGGGGGAACGGGCGGCCGTCGTATCCCGCTTCGAGGCGGGAAAGATCGCGAAGCGGCTCGTGCGGGAGGGCGATACGGCGGAATGGGCCGCGCTCCCGGCGACTGCGGACCCGCTGTCATTCGCGCAAGACGAACACGCGCTCACGCTCACGGAGTATTACGCGCCCGGGCCGCGGCTTTTGATCCTCGGCGGCGGACACATCGCGCTCGCGCTGTCCGCGATGGGCGCCCTGATCGATTTTGATGTGATCGTATTCGACGACAGGCCGATTTTCGCCAACGCGGAACGCTTTCCGCAGGCGCGCGAGGTCATATGCGACAGCTTTGTGAACGTGATGGATCGACTGAAAATCAGGCAAAGCGATTATGTGGTTATCGTCACGCGGGGACACCGGCACGATACGCTCTGTCTGCGGGGCGTCCTGAGCGGCCCGCTCCCCTGTTATATCGGCATGATCGGCTCGCGGCGGCGCGTGGCAATCGTTCGGAAACAGCTTGCGGACGAGGGGTTTTCGCCCGCGGACATCGCCAAGGTGTACTCGCCCATCGGACTGCGCATAGGCGCCGTCACGCCGCAGGAGATTTCGATATCCATTCTGGCTGAAATCGTGCAGCACAGGCGCAAGGGGCCGGCTTGGGCGAGCGACGCCGAGGCCGCCGCGACGCGGACTTTCGGCGCTTCGGACATCGAACTCGCGCAGTGGCTCGCCGACGAGAAAAACGGCGCCGACGCCCTGATCACGGTGGTGGAGACCCACGGTTCGACGCCGCGGGAGGCCGGAGCGAAGATGGCGGTCAGCTACGAGGGCGCCGCCGTGGGCACCATAGGCGGGGGCTGCGCGGAGGCCGGCGTTATGCAGGACGCGCGGAGCGTGATCCGAAACGGCGGTTACAGTCTCAAAACCGTGGATTTGACGGATTCCGCCGAGGAGGACGGCATGGTCTGCGGCGGCTCTATGACGATTCTGACAGAAGCCCTGCGGCCCGCGCCATGAGCGAGAAAGCCGTGATCGCGATGAGCGGCGGGGTGGACAGTTCCGTCGCCGCGCTCTTGAGTTTGCAGAGCGGCGCAAGCTGCGTGGGTGTCACGCTCAAACTGTTCGAGAACGCCGACGTGGGCGAGAGCCGCGAAAAAAGCTGCTGTTCTCTGGCCGATGCGGAGGACGCGCGGCGGGTGGCCTACGCCGTCGGTATGCCGCACTACATATTCGATTTCAGCGAGGACTTCAGGCGCGATGTCATGGACCGCTTTGTGCGCGAATACCGCGAGGGCCGCACGCCCAATCCCTGTATCGATTGCAACCGCTTCATCAAGTTCGGGCGTCTGACGCGGCGCGCGGCGGATATGGGCTTCGACTGCGTGGTGACGGGGCATTACGCGCGGATATCCCATGACGCGGGCAGCGGACGCAGACTCTTGCTGCGGGCGGCGGACCCCTCTAAGGATCAGAGTTATGTACTCTACGCCATGACGCAGGAACAGCTTGCGCGCACGCGTTTTCCGCTCGGCAACCTGCGCAAACGGGAGGTGCGGGAGATCGCGGCGGAGAACGCTTTCATCAACGCGCGAAAGCGCGACAGTCAGGATATATGCTTCGTACGCGATGGCAAATACGCCGATTTCATTGAGGCTTACACGGGTGAGGGCTGTCTGCCGGGCGACTTTACGGACGGCGGCGGGCGCGTTCTGGGCAGACATCGCGGTCTCATCCGCTACACCGTCGGACAGCGCAAGGGTCTGGGACTCGCGTTGCCGGCGCCGCTCTACGTGCGCGAAAAGCGCGCCGTGAGCAACACCGTTGTACTCTGCCCCGAAAGGGACCTCTATTCCCGCGTTCTCGAAGCGCGGGACATCAACCTGATCGCCGCGGAGCGGATCGACCGGCCGTTGCGCGTGGCCGCGAAGCTGCGATACGCGCAGGAGGCCCGCGCCGCCACGGTATGGCAGACGGGGGAGGACGCGTTGCGCGTGGAGTTCGACGAGCCGCAGCGTGCCGTCGCGTGCGGGCAAGCCGTCGTGCTGTACGACGGAGATACGGTGATCGGCGGCGGCACGATCGCGTAGGCGGGCCGCGCGGGGCCTTGCCCCGGGCTTGCGTTCGCGAACGCGCGCACCGGCCGAAAGGCCGCAATGGAGGTAAAAAATGGAAATCAGACAGCCTATGGAAGAGTCCCTTGCGGCGCGCCGCGAGCGGCTTTTTCGCATATTGTCCGAACTCGGCGGCGCGGCCGTGGCTTTCTCGGGCGGCGTGGATTCGAGTTTTCTGCTTTGGAGCGCCAAGCGAGCGCTCGGCGATAAGCTTATAGCGGTGACGGCGCGCTCCTGCTCTTTCCCGCAACGCGAACTCGACGAGGCGCGGGCTTTCTGCGCAAAGGAGGGCATAAGGCATTTCGTCTGCGATTCGGAGGAACTCGACATAGAGGGTTTTTCCGAAAACCCCGTCAACCGCTGCTACCTCTGCAAGAACGAGCTGTTCACGAAGATTTGGGCGATCGCGCGCGAAAACGGCGTCGAAGCCGTGATCGAGGGTTCCAACACGGATGACGAGGGCGACTATCGGCCCGGCCTGCAGGCGGTCCGCGAACAGGGGGTCCTAAGCCCGTTGCGCGAGGCCGGACTCGGCAAGGCGGACATCCGCGCGCTGTCAAAGGCGGAGGGCCTTTCCACTTGGAACAAGCAATCCTTTGCCTGCCTTTCTTCCCGTTTCGTCTACGGCGAAACCATCACGGAGAAGAAACTCGGCATGGTGGACCGGGCGGAACAATTGCTGCTCGATCTGGGCTTCACGCAACTGCGCGTGCGTATCCACGGCGACATCGCGCGCATAGAGATCGATCCCGCGGAATTTCCCAAGATCATGACGGCCGAAAACCGCGAGCGAATCTACGCGCGTTTCAAGGAGATCGGCTTTTCGTATACGGCGCTGGACCTTTTGGGCTACCGCACCGGCAGCATGAACGAGACTTTGCCGGCGCCGCCGGCGGGAGCCGGAACAGCCTGCGGCAAGCCTCTCGGAGAGGCGTAAGCTCCGCGCGGAAGAAGAACGGGAATGGGAATGGAAGAGGGAGAGGGAGAGGTTGAGGTTGAGAAAATTATGTCAAATAAGCATATATATGGAAAAAGAACCCGCATCCGTCCGTCTCGCGCTTTCCTCTTCCTGCTTGTCTTGGCGGCGATTGTATTCGCCGCGATTTGGGGCGTTCGCGTGATCGGCGGACTTGCCGCGCGGGACGCGTCCGGCGCCGGGGAGACCGGGGACGCGGGCACCGATTCCGAAACGTCTGCGCCGCGGGACGGCGGGGAGACCGGGGCGGGCGAGGACACGGCGCCCGCGGCGTACGCGCGCTTTGCGGATTTGTACTATTATGAAGAGGCGCGGCTCGCGCGCTATCTGCAATACGAGGCCGCGCATCCCGAACTCTCGCCGGAAGAGGTGGTCTGGCAGGTCGATGTCGATCTCGACAAGCCGTTCTACCAAGACCCCGAGGAGATCACGGATGTCCATTCGGAACAGGCGCTCGTCAATAAACACTTCAAATTCCCGGATGATTTTGTGCCGGCCGAACTCGTCTTGATCGAGGGCGATTACCGCGTGACACCCGCGACGAGGGAGGCTTACGGGCGTTTGAAAGCCGACGCGACGGCGGCGGGTTGCGCGATCCGCGTGGGTTCCGCCTATCGTTCGATCGAATATCAGGTGAGCCTGTACGCGCGCTATCAAAGCGAGGATCCGGGCAACGCGGACAATTACAGCGCGCGCCCCGGTTTCAGCGAACACCACACGGGACGCACCATCGACCTGATCGGGCCGTCCGGCACGCTGCGCGGCTTCGTGGGGACAAAAGAGGCGGAATGGGTGCGGGAAAACGCGTGGAACTACGGCTTCATCGTGCGATACACGCAGGAGAACGAGGCGATCACGGGCTACGAAAGCGAGCCTTGGCACATCACCTACATCGGCAAGGAGGCCGCCGCGCTGATGCGCGAACAGGATATCGGCAGTCTGGAGGAGTACGTCGCGAGGTACGTGCTGCACCGGCCGCCGCGCTGACTGCGCGCCCCGCGAGCGTCCGCTATTCCCGCGCGCAGTTCGCGTCCTTTCCCTGCAGGATATCCAGGCCGTGTTCGACGGAGGGCAGGATGTAATCCAGCGTTTCGCGGACGGCCTTGGGGCTGCCCGGCAGGTTGACGATCAGCGTATCGCCCCGTATGCCGGCCTCCGCGCGGGAAAGCATGGCGCGCGGCGTGATTTCGAGTGAGAGACGACGCATGGCCTCGGGTATGCCGGGCACGCACCGTTCCGTTACGTCGCGCGTGGCCTCCGGCGTGACATCCCGCTTTGAGAAGCCCGTGCCGCCGGTCGTGAGGATCAGATCGGCGCCGGCCTCGTCCGCGAGCCGCGCCATCTCGCGCGCCAGCGCTTCCCGATCGTCGGGCAGCACGGAGACGCCCTCCAAGGCAAAGCGCGCGTACGCGGACAATATCTCGCGGATCGCGGGTCCCGAGAGGTCCGCGCGCGTCCCCGCGGCGGATGAATCGCTGGCCGTTATGATGAATACCTTGTACATGTGTTTCCCTCTTTCCGCTTCGCTCCGGTTTGTTTTGTTCCGATGGCGGCCGCCGTTCACGATGAACGGCGGCCGCTTTATGCTGTGCTTATCGGCGTTTCCCGCGCAAAGGCCTAGGCTTTCATGGACGCGAGAATACTGTCCGCCAGACCGTCCATCTCCGCGCCGTTCTCCGGCGTCATGGCGGAATTGATGGTAAGCTCGTCGCTCAGGACCGTGATCTGCTTCAATTCATTGTCCAAAAACTCCCGGATGAGTTCGCCCGACTTCGGCGCCCAAGTGCCGTTCTGGACAACGGCAAAAGTGCGCTGTTGCAGGTTCAGCGCTTTCATATCCATCAGGTAGTTGTGAATGAGCGGATAGATACCCAGATTGTAGGTCACGGACATAAGGACGATATGGCTGTATTTGAACGTTTCGGCGATGAGCCACGACACGTGGGTGTTTGAAACGTCGCGGACTTTCACGTCGCGGACGCCCTTTTCGCGCAGCTTGCTCGCAAGGCACATCGCGGCGCTCTCCGTGTTGCCGTACATCGACGCGTAGATGATCAGCACGCCCTCCGTCTCCGGTTCGTAGCGGCTCCATTTGTCGTATTTCTCGATGATATACCCGAAATCCTTGCGCCAGACGGGGCCGTGTAGCGGGCAGATGAACTTGATATCGGGCAGGAGCGGCGTTGCCTTTTTCAGCAGGGCCTGAATATGGGGTCCGTATTTGCCGACGATGTTGGTGAGATAGCGTCTGGCCTCGTCAATCCAATCGCGGTCGAAGTCCACCTCATCGGCGAACAGCACGCCGTCCAGCGCGATGAAAGAGCCAAAGGCATCGGCCGCGAACAGCACGCCGTTCGTCACGTCAAACGAAACCATCGCCTCCGGCCAATGCACCATCGGCGCGTAGACGAAAGCGATGGTATGCTTGCCGAAGTTGCGCGTATCGCCCTCGACGATCTCCTCATAGCGCCCGTCTATATTGAAGCCGAATTGACGCATCTGCATGAAAGCTTTCTCGTTGCTGATCAGCTTGGTCTTTGGAAAACGCAGCAGGATTTCGTCGATGGACGCGGCGTGATCCGGCTCCAGATGGTTGATTACCAGATAGTCCAGCTCGCGGCCGGCCAGCACGTGTTCCACATTTTGAAGATACTGGCGGCAGACGGCCCAGTCCACCGTGTCGAACAGGACGGTTTTCTCGTCCAAAAGCAGGTAAGAATTGTAGGAAACCCCCACGCCGTTCAGCGGGTGAATGTTCTCAAACAGGTGCAGCCTGTGATCGTTGGCGCCCACCCAGTATAGGTCATCGGTTACTTTTCTTACGCAATACATATCGATCCCTCCTTCATAAGGTTACTGCGCAAACCCCTCTGCGCTTATTCTCATACTTCGATAAATTGATCCTTGCTCTCGCCGCATTCGGGACAGGTCCAGCTGTCGGGAAGATTCTCGAACAACACGCCCTCGGATACGCCGCCTGCGGGATCGCCGAGATCGGGAATGTACTCGTAGCCGCAGCCGTTACAGATGTGCTGTTTCCAGACGGGCGGAAGCTTCTTGGGTGTGGCGCGCCGGAGTTTTTTCATGGGCGGCGCGGGGGTCTTGGGCTTGCCGTTGTCCAGCGCGGCCGTCAGCAGGGGGAGTATTTCAAGCACGTCCCCGACGATACCGTAATCGCAGTTCTTGAAGATGGGCGCGCCCGCGTTGTTGTTGACGGCGACGATGGTTGTCGCGTTCTTGATGCCTTTCAGGTGCTGGCCCGCGCCGGAAATGCCGCAGGCGATGTAGAGGTTGCCGCTGAATTTTTGGCCGGACATGCCCACGTAGCGGTTCAGCGGGAGATATTTCAGCGTTTCCGCCACGGGGCGGGAGGAACCGACGGCCGCGCCGGCCTGAATCGCGAGCGCCTTGACCAGTTCCATGTTCTTCTTGTCGCCTATGCCCTTGCCCGCGCTGACCACGCGTTCGGCCTGCGCGATCGGCGTATCGATATCGATCCCCACCGTGAAATCGTAACCGTCTTTTTTGAGGGCTTCCGCGAGAGCCGCGACCCGTTCCTTGGGCGTGCCGTCCTTGAAGATCGCTTTCTTGCGTTCGCCGGTGACGGCGCCCGCTTTCTTTTTCTTCGAGGCGTCCTCCTTGGGGGCCTTGCCGATGATGTGGGAAGCGATTACGACGCGCTGAATCTCGTTGGTACCCTCGTAGATCGTGCAGATTTTGGCGTCGCGATAGGCGCGTTCCACCTCCATACCTTTCAGGTAGCCGTTGCCGCCGAATATCTGGAGCGCGTCATTGACGATTTCGAGTCCGACATCGGAGGCGTATTGCTTGGCCATGGCGGATTCCATGCCGTAAGGCTCGTGCTTCTCTTTCAGCTCGGCGGCGCTGTAGATCAGAAAGCGGGCCGCCCTGAGTTTTGTCGCCATATCGGCCAGCTTGAAAGAGATCACCTGCTGGTGGGCGATGGCCTTGCCGAACTGTACGCGTTCCTTGGCGTATTCCAACGCGTGTTCGTAGGCGCCCTGCGCGATACCGAGCGCTTGCGCGGCGATACCGATGCGCCCGCCGTCCAGCGTCGCCATGGCGATCCGGAAGCCCTCGCCCTCCCTGCCGAGCAGGTTTTCCTTGGGGACTTTCACATCGTTGAAGATGAGTTCGGCCGTGGCGGAGGAGCGGATACCGAGTTTGTCATAATGATCGCCGAAGCTGAAGCCCTCCCATCCCTTTTCCACGATGAACGCGCTGATACCGCGCGTGCCGATACCCTCCGTCGTCACGGCGAACACCACGTAGGTGTCGGCCTTGCCGGCGTTGGTGATGAAGATCTTCCCGCCGTTTAAGATGTAATGGTCCCCGTCCGGGAACGCGGTGGTTTCCGTTCCGCTCGCGTCGCTGCCGGCGTTCGGCTCGGTGAGACCGAAAGCGCCGATCTTTTCACCCCGCGCCAGCGGTATGAGGTATTTCTGTTTTTGCGCCTCGTTGCCGTAGGCGAAGATGGGCCATGCGCCCAGCGAAACGTGCGCGGACAGGATAACGCCCGTTCCGCCGTCCACGCGGGCAAGTTCTTCCACGGCGATGGCATAGCTCAGAATGTCCAGACCCGCCCCGCCGTACTCCTTGGGATAGGGAATGCCCATCAGTCCCATCTCCCCGAATTTCTTGATGGCATCCGCCGGAAATTCGTTTTCCTTGTCCAGCAGGAACGCCAGCGGCTTGACCTCCGTCTCCGCGAATTCCCGAACCCTTTTTCGCAGAGCTTCGTGCGCCTCGCTTGTTTTGAATGACATTGAATCGACCTCCTTTTCCAACACAAAAAAGCTTAACGTTCGGATGTTCCGGTCCCCGCTGTCCGGGTGCCGGAGCCGCGCGTTAAGCCCAACACTTCCAAGATCGTTTTTTCCTTTAGTCCGGCGGACAACATCTCCTGCAGCCGGATAAGTTCCCTGTGTACGCCGCAGGGCGAGCCGCCCGTGTTCATGGGGCAGGCGAAATCCTCTCGGAGACAGACGGTCAGGAACATCCGCCCCTCGACTGCGGAAAAGATGTCGTAGAGGCTGAATTCGTCGGCGCTCTTCGTCAGCGCGTAGCCGCCCGCCTTGCCGCGAAAAGCGCGCACAAGCCCGCCGGTCTCCAGTTTTTTTAATATTTTGTACGCAAATTGGTGCGAGATGTTTTCGCTTCTTCCGATATCCTCCGCGGTTTTTTTCCCGCCGTCCGCAAGTGCGCGAACGATCCGCGCGGCATAATCGCATTCCTTTGAAATAAACATACCCGCCCTCCTCACTCTTTCAGTATATATATCCGGACTAAATTTGTCAAGATTAAAATGAAAGCTTTTGTGAAATGAACGACGACGGCTACGCCATCCAAAATGTTTAAATTTCTCAAAAAAAGGGGCGTTCACCACGCCCACACCGCCAACTTTTTGAGGTTCATGGCCGCGAATTTCAAGATATTCATGCCACACATGCGGCGCAACCGTCTTTTGGCATGATTTGCTTTCCGTGCGGCGGGAACGCATCGGGCAGTCCCCGCATACCGCCGAGTCGCTTTTGTACTCCCTGTATCCCTCGCGGTTTGTGGTTCTGTAAGTAAGAATCCTGTCGGCGGGGCAAAGAACGCAGTCATAATATTCAATTTTGGCTCCGTCCAAAATTGAAGCGCCAAAGGCGCACTTCAATTGTTGAACGGATGTTTTGAGGGGACAAGGGCTTCGCCCGCCGCCCCTCAAAACATAGGCGTCAGTG
>JAITKU010000084.1 GCA_031278255.1 Eubacteriales Family XIII. Incertae Sedis bacterium
GGACAGCCCTTTCCTTTCCATCGCCGGCGACGCGGGAACGCTGCGTTTCGTTCGGAGTCCGGATGTGTTTTCGGTCTGCAACCATTATACCGGCTCGGACGCGAAAAGAAAAGCCGGGAAGCGCCGCAAGGATTGTGTCAGGCAATTGTTGTGCGCGCACGGATCGCGCGGAACCGAAGCGCAAGAATTCTCCGCGACAAAGGCGAAAAAGGTTCATCCTGAATATCTCATTTATGGTACGTGATACCACGAGTGAGCCTTTTGTGTTGCAAATCAGGGTGTCGTGTTGTATAATACAGATATGGCAAGAAAATCAAGATAAGGGGGCGGTGCGGCGTTTGACGCGTTATGATGCGCGGAACCGACCGGCGGAATAGCTTCGGGGACGCGTCCGATTGCGCGCAATTACGCAAGATACCGGCCGGATACCGACAAGGCGGCGGAGTATGCGCGGAACGCTTGCGGTTCCTTATCGAGAAAGGTGGCATTCACGGAGAAACGGAGGTACAAATGAACAAGGAACTGTTGGAATTTCTGAAGAGCAGGAGAAGTATCCGCGCGTTTAAGGGCGAGCAGATCGCGGCGGACGCGCTGGACGCGGTTTTGGACGCGGGCGTCTACGCGCCGACCGGGATGGGCAAGCAGAGTCCCGTCGTCGTCGCGGTGCAGGACCGGGAAACGAGGGAACAACTCGTTCGCATGAACGCGCAAGTGATGGGGGCGAGCGGCGATCCGTACTACGGCGCGCCGACGATACTGCTTGTGTTCGGTCCAAAGAGCGTCGAAACGTATCTCAAAGACGCTTGCAACGTCCTCACCTACCTGCTGCTCGCGGCGCACGCGGCCGGTCTCGGCGCGGTCTGGATCGACCGCGAGCGGGAGATGTTTGAAACGGAGGAGGGCAGGGAACTGCTGCGAAAATGGGGTTTGCCGGACGGTTTGACGGGCGTCGGCGCCGTTGCGCTCGGCTATGCGGACGGCGAAGCGCCGCGACCGGCCGCGCGCAAGAAAGACTACGTCGTGAAGTTTGTCTGATCGTATGAATGATACGGCCGCACGCTTTTGGAACAAGCCCTATGTGCTGCTCTTGCTCGTGAACACGATCGCGTATCTCGCTTTTCAAGCGCTGGCGCCGCTCCTTCCCGTATATGCGACGCGTTTTGACGCGACGGAGAGTCAAATCGGTTTTCTCGCCGCGTCCGTATCGCTTGCGGCCCTGCTCATACGGCCGGTATCCGGTCTGCTTGCGGATCGGGGCAACAGCAAGCATATCATATTGATCACGCAGTTCATGGCTGTCGGCATTGTTGCGAGTTTCATCATCGCTCCGAATATTTCCGTATTGATCGCGTTGCGGTTTTTCCACGGATTCCTGTTCGGCATCAGTTCGACGGTGGTCATGACGGCCGTGGTGCGCGTGATACCGGAGGCGCAAATGGGGCGGGGTATCGGCCTCTTGAGCGTGACGAGCATAGGCAGCCAAGCCGTGGCGCCGGCGCTCGGGATCGAGTTGTCCGGACGATGGGGATATCCCGCCCTCTTTTCCGCCGCTTCTGGGATCGCGGGGATCGCGGGGTTTTTGGCGTTTGTCTTGAAAGCGCAGCCGGCGCCAAAGACGGGAACGGATACCGCAAAAAGGAAGATATCGCGCAAGGATATGTTCGCTGTTGAGGCGCTCGGGTTGACTGTACTCGTGATATTCTTCACGGCCACGCCGAGTACGATTACGAATTTTCTTGTCGTTTTTGGAAACGACAGGGATATTGGGGGCATTGGATACTATTTTACGATCTACGCCGCCGTATTGATCGGGGTTCGGTCTTTCTGCGGGGGGCTGATCGATCGGTATCCGTACCGGCGCATCGTGTATGTCTGCACGGCGCTCTGCATTGCCGGGCTGGTTCTCGTGGGCGCCGCGCGGTCGTTTGCGCCCTTGGCCGCGGCTGCGGTGCTGCTCGGCGTGGGCTACGGCATCGTTTTGCCGGCGCTTCAGACGGCGATCGTGCGCAGCGTGCCCGAAGAGCGGCGCGGCGTCGCCGGCGCGACCTTCTATATCGGGATGGACGCCGGCTATGTCGCGGGTTCCGTCGCGATGGGTTTCATCGCCGAGGCGTTCGGGTATGCCGCGGGTTTCTTTGCGCTCTGCGTGCCGCTGTTGGCCGTGATCCCGCTGACCTTGGGTTGCGTCGAGGCCGATCGCAGGCGCGAAATCCGCCGCAACATATGACGCGAATGACGCGAAAGGCTTGCCGCGCGGAGGCTGCAAGCCTTTCGTTTTTGTCCGCGCCTTGCGCGGACCGGTAAACCGCCGGCCGCAACCGGGGCCTCCGGCGGTTTACCGGATGAAATCGGTTCTGAGCGGGGCCTCCGGCGCCGGCACGGGCAGATTTACCGCCCGGATGCTTTTCAAAAGCCGGGCCATGTTCCTGCCCAAAACGCGCATGACCTGCAAGCCCACGCGGGCAGTATGAAGCGCCGGTCCCGGCTTTTCGCCGGGGGATTGGGCGGCGTCGTTCAAAGCGGACTCCCGTTGATCAGCAGTACGCTCATGTTCAATTTTGGCTCCGTCCAAAATTGAAGCGCCAAAGGCGCACTTCAATTGTTGAACGGATGTTTTGAGGGGACAAGGGCTTCGCCCGCCGCCCCTCAAAACATAGGCGTCAGTG
>JAITKU010000140.1 GCA_031278255.1 Eubacteriales Family XIII. Incertae Sedis bacterium
CGTTCGCTTCGCTCCGGGCACACGTAGGAGCGCAGAAGCCCTTGTCCCCTCAAAACATCCGTTCAACAATTGAAGTGCGCCTTTGGCGCTTCAATTTTGGACGGAGCCAAAATTGAATAACTTATATAATAACTGTGCATTGGACATTCGAGCGCCGGTCTTATATACTTGTTTATAAGACTGTTCATGACGGCGCGTTGCTGTTAGAATATAAGGGGCGGAGGCTGAAGCGGTGTCGGAAGCGAAATCGATTACAATGACGGTGGACGGTCGGACGGTTGTGACCGAGACCGGGAAAACGATACTGGACGCGTCCCTCGACGCGGGTGTCTACATACCGCATCTGTGTTCGCATCCGATGCTGACGCCGCAGGGCGGATGTAAGCTTTGCTCCGTGGAAATAGACGGAATAGGGGCTTGCGTGTCCGCGTGCGCCACGCCCGCGGAGCAGGGTCTGGTCGTGCGCACGACGGGCGAACGCGCGGACCGTCTGCGCCGCGCGGCCTTGGAACTGATTCTGGCCTGTCATCCCGCGGACTGCACGTCATGCACCGCGTATCTCAACTGTGAGTTGCAGGCGCTCTTGCAATATACCGGCGTGGTACACGCGCGGTTGCGGCGGATCGAAAAACGGAATACGAGACTGGCCTCGGGTCCGCCGAACCCCCTGATCAAACGGGAGGCGGAACGCTGCATTCAGTGCGGCCGTTGCGTTCGCGCCTGTAAGGAACTGCGCGGCGTCGGCGCCTTGGAATACAGAAAGCGGGGCGGGGAAAGCTATGTCGGCGTCAAGGATGATGTTTCGCTTGCGGAAAGCGATTGCCGTTTTTGCGGCGCCTGCGTCGAACTGTGCCCCACGGGAGCGATTCAGGATATGCCCGGGATCTTCCCGTCCGACGTTCCCCGCGTACGCGCTCTGACGCCGTGCAAGAATGCGTGTCCCGCGCATACGGATGTCTGCACGTACGTCCGTCTCGCGGAGCAGGGGCGATACGCGGACGCCGTGTCCGTCATTCGCGAGAAGTTGACCTTTCCGCATGTGCTGGGTCACGTGTGTACGCATAAGTGCGAGTACGATTGCAAGCGGGCGCATCTCGACGCCGCCCTTTCCATACGGGAGATCAAACGCTTTGCGGTCGAAAACGACGCGGACCGGGCTTGGATGCGGAAGGTCGGGAAATGTGCGGCGACGGGCAAGCGGGTGGCCGTTATAGGCGCCGGCCCGGCGGGCCTGACGGCGGCCTGGCATCTGGCGCGCAAGGGGCATACGGTCATCGTGCTGGAGCGGGAATCCCTGCCCGGCGGACTGATGCGCTACGGCATACCGCTCTACAGACTGCCGCGCGCCGATCTGGATGCGGAGATAGCGATCATCGAGGATATAGGGGTGAAAATCCACACGGATACGGAGGTGATCTCCGCCCCCGCCGTAAAGGAAAATTTCGACGCCGTGGTGGTCGCGGTCGGCGCGCACAAGGGGAATATCACCGACGCGGAAGCGGCCGCCTGCGAAAACGTTTGGTCGGCGCTGGACTTCTGTAGATTATCAAATATGGGGAAAATACCTAATATCGGGGATGCGCTTACCGTCGTGGGCGGCGGAAACGTCGCGTTCGATTGCGCGCGCATCGCGGCCAAAGCGGGCGTCAAAACGGTCAGGGTATTGTGTCTCGAAAAGCGCGACCGGATGCTTGCCGACGAGGAAGAGGTCGAAGCGGCGCTTGCGGAGGGCGTGGACGTCATAAACAGCGCCGCCGTCGTGGGGCTTCGCACGGAGAACGGCAGGGTCGTCGGGTTGGAATACATGCACGTACTCCGCTTCGGATTTGAGCCGGAGGGACTCGTCATGGAAAAGGAAGAGAACAGCGAAACCCTTGTCGCCACCGACAGCCTCATATACGCCGTGGGTCAGCGGATCGACCTCACGCATACCTTTGGCCTCGCGCTCGGCAGGGCGAATTCCGTGGTGATCGATGCGCAGTACGCCACCGATGTCGAGGGGATTTTCGCCGCGGGCGATGTCACCACGGGTACGAAAGCGATCGTGGATGCCATAGCCTCCGCAAAAGCCGCGGCCTCCGCGGTGGATCGGTATCTCGGGGGCGACGGCGCGACGGACGCCGTTTACTTTGAAAGGGAAGAAACCGTCGATGCGATCGGCGTCGTCGGCGGCTTCTCAAAGATCGCGCGTATCGCGCACATCTGCGACGAGAATGCGGAGAAAACGGAGGCCGGCAGGTGCCTGCAATGCGATCTGCGGCTGAAGATACCCAAGGTTAAGTATTGGGGCGACAAGCATTTTCGCGGCGTTTGAACGACGGCGTCAGTCCCCCGCCTCTACAGGCGGCGGGTTTCAACTTTCCAAGCTGTCAGTGGCGGGTGCAATCCCCCACTGACGCCTATGTTTTGCGGGAAACGCGTCCCGCAACGGGGGATAAGGCTATGACTTCTGAGATCACCTGCGGATGCGAAGCGACCTTTGCCGCGCTCGCCTATCCGGATTTCGACGGCGAACGGGACTGCCCCGTCCGATGGTCCCACGCGCTCATGGAACTTGTTTCGACGAGGACCTGCGGCAGGGACACGCTCTGCCGGGAGGGGAGCTTGCAGCTGTGCGCCGTGCTTGCGGACGTTTCGACCGGCAAGGGCCGCGACGACGACGCGGAACTGACAAGGGAACTCCTCGCCCTTATGCGGGAAAACGCAAATTGCGATATGGCGAGGCTCGCCGCCGAAAAGAGCCTTTCGCTCGTGGACGCGCGGCGCGACGAATGGGACCGGCATGTCGCCGGCAAGCGTTGTCCGGCGCTCGCGTGTCCCGCGCTGGTCACGGTGTACGTCGCGCCGGAATCGTGTTCCGGCTGCGGGGAATGCCGGGCGGTCTGCCCGAGGGGGGCCATCGCGGGCGGCGACGGCATGATACATGTCATAGACAGGCAGGTCTGCGACAGATGTTATCGCTGCGTCGCGATATGCAAGGACACCGCCATACAAAGATCGAGCGGCGCCGTCGTCAGGACGCCGGACGCGCCCGTTCCCGTGGGCGGCTTCGGTTCTGCGGGCGCGGGGTCCGGGCGGCGCCGCAGGAGGCGCGTGTAGCGCAAGGAGCAAGCGGACAGGATTGGAGGCCGGCCCCGCGAGGCGGGAAACGGCGACTATAGGAAACGGAGGAAACGCTATGTCGGGCAATGTTACGGAAGCGGATATCATCATCATCGGAGGCGGGGCCTCGGGCATTACGGCGGCGGTGGCGGCCGCGGAGAAAGGCGCGAGCGTGATCGTGGTCGAAAAAGGCGGCGCCACGGGCGGCGCCGCCAATATGGGCATGGGCTTTTTTGCCGTCGAATCCGAACAGCAACGGAATCAACTGGCGGATGTGTCCGTTGCGGACGCGTTCAAGTTCTTCATGGAATATACGCATTGGCGATCCGACGCCCGGCTCGTTCGCCGCTACTTCGGACAGAGCGCGGATACCGTCAAGTGGATGGAATCCATGGGCGTTTCCTTTCTCGGCGCGTACAAGTATTTCAAGGAGTCATGGCAGACCTGGCATGTGGTAAAGACGCAGGGTTCCAATGCCCCCGCCGAACGCGCGGCCTCGAATCTGTATCGCGTGCTGACCGAACGCGCCGCGGAATCGGGCGTTGATATCCAATACTTCACAAAGGCCAAGGAGATTCTCACGGAGGACGGGCACGTAACCGGCGTGCGCATCGAAAAGGAGGACGGCGAGATCATCGATGCGGAATGCAGCTGCGTGATCGTCGCCACGGGCGGCTTCGGCGACAACCCCAAGATGATCAAGGAATACATGGGCTACGAATGGGGCAAGGACCTGTATTCGTTCCGCATACCCGGGGTTACGGGCGACGGCCTCAACATGCTGTGGTCCGCGGGGGCGGGCAGGACCGCGCCCGTTATGGAACTCACCTACACCACCCCCGGCGTCACGGATGTATTCAAGACGATCAGCGAAACCATGCGCCAGCCCAATCTCATGGTCAACCTCGACGGTTTTCGTTTCATCAACGAGGAGATCATGAACAATACCGTCTACACGGGCAACGCCATCGCGAGACAGCGCGAACGCACGGCGTTCAGCATTATCGACGAAGGCATACTCGACACGTACAAAAAAACGGGTTTGGATTACGTCACCGTTCACCACAACATCCACAGCACGGACAAGTGGGAGTCGGAAGTGAAGCGGTATTTTTCGGGTGAAGCGTCCGAATCCGCCGGCCTGTCCATGCTGCACGACGATGCGGCGAAACAACCCGATTATTTCTTTGAAGCGGACAGCCTTGCGGAACTCTGTGAAAAGACGGGGATCGAACTTGCGAATCTGCGGGCCACGATGGGGGCGTACAATGAGGCGGCCTACGGCGAGGATACGCTGTTTTTCAAAAAGCACAAATACGTGAAGTCGTTTACGGGCGGGAAGCTCTACGCGGCCAAGCATTTCCCCGCCGGTTACGGAAGTCTGGGCGGGGTTGCGGTCAACGATTTGCTGGAGGTCCTGACGCCCGAGGGCCGGAAGATTCCGGGGCTTTATGCCTGCGGCACGGACGCCTGCGGCATATTCGGCGACAGCTATTGCTTCTACTTGCCGGGCAATACCATGGGTTTTGCCGTGAACAGCGGTCGCATGGCGGGCATGAACGCGGCCGCCTATCTCGATTCGGATGAATTTGAGTAACAGTAATATAATGAAATACAGCAATATAGAATTGATGGAAAACGCGCCTGTGTCGAGGGCTGTCATCACCTTGGCCTTGCCCACGATGCTGGGCATGATCGCGCAGAGCGTATACAATCTGACGGATACGTTTTTTATCGGAAAGACGGGGGACCCCAATCTGGTTGCGGCTGTATCCCTCGCCTTTCCGCTGTTCATGATCACGCAGGGTATCGGAAGTCTGTTCGCCGTCGGGTCCGCGAGTTACATATCCAGAAAGCTCGGAGAGAAGGATTATGAAGAAGCGCGGCGCGCCAATTCCGTTACCTTTTACACAACCTTGGGCATAGGCGCGCTCATGTCGCTGATCATGCTTGTGCTGAAAGACAAGCTGCTTTGGGCGGTCGGCACAAGCGCGGACACCTTTAAACCGACGGATGAATATTTCACCGTCGTCGTTGTCGGTGCGGTGATCATGACGCAAAATGTCGCCATGCAGGGGCAGGTGCGCAGCGAAGGGGCCAATCTGCATTCCATGACAGGCATGATGCTGGGAATAATTATAAATATTCTGTTGGACCCTTTGTTCATCTTGGTTTTCGACTGGGGCGTCCGCGGCGCCGGCTGGGCCACGGTCCTCGGCGCTTTCGCCGCTTGCGTCTACTTTGTCGTATATTTCCGCTCAAAGAAAACGCTTTTATCGCTCCGCTTTCGCGACGCAAAGCCAAATAGAGTCATGTACGGTGAGATTCTGAAAATCGGCGTGCCGGCGGGGCTTTCCCATATCGTGATGAGTCTCTGCGCGGTGATCAATAATATCTACGCCGCCGGATACGGGGATCACGTGGTCGCGGCGGCGGGCGTCACCATGCGCGTGTGCAGTCTCGCTTTCATGCTCGTGATGGGCATATCGACGGGATTTCAGCCTTTTGCCGGCTACAATTACGGCGCGGGCAATTACGAAAGACTGAAAAAGGGCCTCAAACTCACCGTACTCTACGCCACCTGCGTTTCGCTTTTCTTCGCCTTGGTGTTCCTCGTGTCGCGCAACCGGCTCATCGGGATTTTCATCGATGATCGGATCACCGTCGAAGCGGGAACGAAAATTCTGCTGGCGATGATCGTCGGTATGCCGTTTTTGGGCATTCAAAACACCCTGACCGTTACGTTTCAGGCCTTGGGGAAGTCCGTTCGGGCTTTGATTATAACGATGGGGCGGCAATGCTTGTTCTTCATACCCCTGCTTTTGATCTTGAATCATTACTTCGGTTTCAACGGCTACGTGTTCACACAGCCCTTGTCCGATATCGCAACGGCTGCCGTCAGTGTTGTCTTTGCGGTTACGCTGTTCGGAAAAATGCGGCGCGTGCCGTAGGCCGGCGGGCGTGAATGATTTCTTATACGGAGGGCAGACTCAAATCGACGGCGGCGTCGTATCCCTCGCCGATCGCCTGCAGGATGCGTCGCGCCCGTTTGCCGTCGCCGATCGCGTAGAATGCGGGAACGAGTCCGCGCAGCGCCTCGGTGGTTTCATCGTCTGCGCGCGAACCCGCCGCAAGGATCACGGAATCCGCTTCAAACACGCGGGTTTGGCCTTTCGCGTCAATCGCTCTGACCGTTCCCGTCTCGACGGCCGTACATCGAAAGCCCGTCATAATTTGCAAATTCCCGTTACCGCGCATACGCCACAGCAGACCGCTGCGATGCAGTTGCGTCGCCTCCGGCGCGATTTCGTCCCGCATTTCGATAACGACGACTTCATGTCCCGTCTCGGCGAGATGTAACGCCGTTTCGCAGCCGATCAGACCGCCGCCTATCACAATCGCGCGCTTTCCGACGGGGCTGTGCGCGCGCAGCTTCGCGCCCGGGATCACATGGGGCGCGTCCGCTCCCGGTATCGGCGGGATGATCGGCAGACTTCCGACGGCCGCGATCAGCACATCCGGCGCGATCTCTCGCACGATCGCTTCGTTGACGCGCGTTCCGACTCGAATTTCCGCGCCCAAACGCCTCGCGCGGCGCACGAGGACTGCGCGCAGGGAGACAATCCCCGCTTTAAAATCCACGCCGTCGGCAAAAAAGAGCGCGCCGCCGGGCTCGTCCCCGGCGTCGCACAGGATTACCGCGTGTCCGCGTTTCGCGCATTCCGCGGCGGCCGTGAGTCCGGCCGGGCCGCCGCCCGCGATCAAGACGCGCTTCTTCTTTTCGGAGATCGGCGGCGGCGCAAAATATTCGCTTTCGCGTCCGATGATCGGGTTCACGGCGCAGCGGATCGTTCGTGTCGCCCACATGCTGCCCTGACATTCGCCGCATCCGAGGCAGGGCGTGATCGTATCTTCTTGGTCGCACATCGCTTTTTTGGGCAGAAAGGGATCCGCGATCAAGGCCCTTCCGAGCGCGATCGCATCCGCGCCGCCGGTATCGAGGAAAGCTTCCATGCGTTTCACGTCCGTGAATGCGCCG
The DNA here is from genome assembly GCA_031278255.1 of Eubacteriales Family XIII. Incertae Sedis bacterium. GTDB lineage: Bacteria > Bacillota > Clostridia > Peptostreptococcales > Anaerovoracaceae > JAITLA01. The sequence continues at coordinate 7,142 of JAITKU010000140.1, forward strand.
ACGCTGACCACGGGTGTGCCCACGCGCCTATGGATATCCGCCGCGTAGCCGCTGTTCTCGCCGTGCTTCGTAAAGCAACCCGGATGCATCAACATGCACGATTCCCAATCGATGTTGTTGCCGACGGAAACGTGAATCAGATCCACCTTTCCGTCCAGCGCCTCCGCGATCCGCATACCGGTTTCCGCGCCGTATCCGCCGAAATTCGCGGGAAGCCGTTCGTCCGCGCTCATGCGAAATTCTATGGGAAAGCCTTTCCCGACAGCCTCCCGTATCCGATCGACAACCATGAGGGGGAAACGCATTCGGTTCTCGAAAGAGCCGCCGTACTCGTCCGTGCGCAGGTTTGTGACCGGCGACAGGAATTGGTGCAACAGCCAACCGTGGCCGCCGTGGATCATGAGCATGTCAAAACCGCAGCGCTTGACCGTTTCGGCCGCCCGGCCGAAAGCGGCGGCCATCTCCGCGATCTCCGGCACCGTGAGACCGTATACGGGATTGCCCTCGGGTTGCGTGAGATCGGAAGGGCCTCTCGGTCTTTTGTCTTTCACAAAGTCGGGCGAACAGAGACCGCCGCCGTGATCGAGTTCGATCGAGGCCGCCGCGCCGTGCGCGTGAATCGCATCCGCGGCCTGCGTCAGCGACGGTATCACATCCGCATCGTCGAGCAAAATCTGCCGCGGATGCGAGCGCCCCGAGGCGCCGTCCACAATGGCGTCGCCTATGGTTACGACGGCACAGCCACCCGCCGCGCGCAGTTTGTAGTACAGGATGTTTTCGCGCGTCAAATGCCCTTCCGGCGACAGTTCGGCCAATGAGGTGGGCGCCGAAAAAAATCTGTTCTTCAAGGTCAGGCCCGCGACCTTCAGCGGGCGGTACAGCAGGGAGTTCTTCATGGATGTCCTCGCATACGTTCAATTTTGGCTCCGTCCAAAATTGGATCCGTTCGGCGTATCCGGGCCTAATAGCTGTTGTCAGCGTCCAAGCTTTCATATGGCTCGGGCCAAGGGCAGGTGTTTTGCGGCGGCGTGACGGGCGTATAGGGCGTGTGCAACGGCCCCGGGTCCGTAACCGGCGGCGGGGATCCGAGCGTGGGCGGCGGCGTGTCTTTGGCGGATGTGAGCCGCTTGTAGCTTTCGGCCGCCCAATTTTCACAGTCCAGATGCGTCATGATATCGGGACAGACGTGTTCATGAAGATATTTCCACTCGCCGTTCTCCAAAACGAAATCCGAACCGTAGCGTTCCCACAGGACGTTGCAGTATTTCTTGCCCATAGGCGTGAGAACGCTGTGAATCACGCCCGGCGTGATATAGGAGGCGCGCGCGCTCTGTCCGTCCGCGGCAACCTCTATGATATCGGTGACGAGCGTATGGACGGACGCTTCCATCAGGGGACGCGGATCCTTGCCGCCCACCTCGGGGTATTTTTTGTACATGGCGAGCCAATTTTCAAAGGCCATCGCGTCATAGCACGTGACGGAACCGTACCAAACCTGCTCGAAGCCCCGCATACGCCCGAATGCGTGTGCCCACGAACAGTCGGGACGCCTTGACCAGATCGTACTCCATTCGCCGGTGGCGTCCGCGCGGCCGTGGAGATAGGTATGCCGCGCTTTCACGTTTTCCACGGCCTGGCTCGCCGCCGCGTGTTCGATCCTCTCGCGCAGACTCAAAGTTTTGCCCATGAATCGCCGTCTCCTTTCTTGATTTGCGGATGGCCCTCGGGTCCGTAGCTGATTGCGTCCGAAAACGTTTCATAGGGCGCGGGAGGCGGCGGATAGTTGTCCCACCAGTTGAACGTCGGGTCATGCGTTCGCATGGGGATGGTCGGGCTGCCGAAATCCAAAGCGCCGGGATTGTCCCCGTCCGCTTCGCGGACGGCTTGTGCGCTGTAGTCCGTGCCCGCTTCGCAGGAGAGATCGGTCGCCGTCACCAGATGCCATATCCTCCATCCGTCGCTTTCCCGTCTGAAATCGACGGCGAGCTTCTCCAAAATCCATAAGGCCGAAGCGCCGCCCTCGGGCAGGGCGTTTGTTTCCTGCGAGATACAATACCAAAGACCTTTTGCCGTTTCGCCGTCGCCCGCCGGTTCCACAAGCCCCGTGGACGCCGGGTGAGCCGATACGCGCCCGCGGGCTCTCGGCGTTGCGCAGGACGCGACGCGGTATCGCGTGATTGCATCCATGCCGACGCAGTAACCCCGGTTGTTCCCGTAGGACGCGGTCCTGCGCCATTTTTCTTCGCGCACCCACAGATCGCGCAACGCATCTTCGTATCTGTCGGCGGCGAGATAGTATACGCGCCGATGAATCAAGCTTTTTATCTCTTCCGTGTACAAGACGCGTCGCAACAATTCTTCATCGGTGTATTTTTTACTGTTCATATGCGTCC
>JAITKU010000180.1 GCA_031278255.1 Eubacteriales Family XIII. Incertae Sedis bacterium
CATGATTGCGGCGGGTACGCGCACACTCTCGCCGTAGCGGGCGCAGAGGAAGTCCGTGATGGTGGCCGCTCCCGTCACGCGACCGAAGTGATTCAGTCTGCGCGCGAAGAGCATGACGAACAGCATGAGTCCGAGAGCGGGCAAGATGCCGGACCAGATGGTGGACATACCGCCCGCGTAGCCGTAGCCGATCCAGCCCGACACGCTCGATCCGCCGATCGCGCCGCCCAGATAGGCCGCGAGCATGAGCCAGAACGGCGCCTTGCGACCGCCGAGCATGAAATCCTCCGAGGTGGTCGTGAGCTTGCTGAACTGAATGCCCATGATGATGAACAAGATACAGAGGATAACCAAAAAGATACCGCTGAGAGAGATAACCGACATTTTCTACAACTCCTTTCTCTGTTTCCGAACGCGCATATGGGCGTTTCCGCGCGCAACGCACATTCTTCAAGGCGTATTCGGAAATGTAGGAATACGGATGGCGAACGTACGCGAAAACCGGCGGGGTATCTCGGGCCGATTTCGCGGACAAAGATCCGCCAACATGTCCCCCTCAACATGATTACAATGATTAAAGCAAAGATTATGCCAATTTAAAAACGTTGCAAATTCGAGACTTTTTGCGACGGCTCCTCGCATTGATCCGCCGCGTTAAGTCAAGAAAACTTAAAACATGGCACTTTGGTTAAATTTCAAAATATTCCGGCAAGTCAAAATAAATCAACTGATTCAAATAGACTTACCCGTCACAGCCGAATTCTCTGATTTTTCGTGCCCGCGAGGTATTTCTTGATCTTTCGGTAGGCATTCGTCTGACTCGTACCGAGGATTTTGGCGATCTCATAAGAACTGCCGCCGTTTTCGGAGGCGAGGCGGAAGAGTTGCCGCTCCGTTTCGTCCAGCGCGTCCTGCAGGGGCATGATCCCGCGAACCAGCACGGCGGCGTCTTTTTGCTCGCCGAACAGAGTCTTGTGGTCTGTCTCGCCGCTCGGGATATCGTCCGGTTTGACCTCGCCGTTGAACAGGATCACCATGCGTTCCACGAAATACTCCAGTTGACGCACATTGCCCGGCCAAGTCAGGCCGCGCATGGCGTCCACGAGCGCGCCCGAAAAGCGCGTCTGTTTTCCGTGCTTCGCGTTGAAGAAGCGCAGAAAGTGTTCGATCAGCAGGGGGATATCGTCCGGCCGTTCCCGCAACGGCGCGATGTGGATGGGAAAGAGATTCAGACGGTAATACAGATCCGCGCGGAATGCGCCGGTTTCGATAAGGCTCGTCAGCGAATGGTTGGTCGCGGCGATGATCCGCACATCGACATCTATCTCCTTGAGTCCGCCGACGCGCGTCACGCGCTTGTCCTGCAAGACCTTCAGCAGCTTCGCCTGCAAGGGGAGCGCCATGTCCCCGATCTCGTCGAGCAGCAGGGTTCCCCCGTGCGCGGTTTCGAGAAGACCCGGCTTGCCGCCCACTTTGGCGCCCGTAAACGCGCCCGAGACGTAGCCAAAAAATTCCGATTCAAAGAGCAGCTCGGGGATGCTGTTGCAGTTCACCTCGATCAGGTTCTTGTCCTTTCGCGCGCTCTGCGCGTGGATGTAGCGGGCGAGCAGGCCCTTCCCCGTGCCGGATTCCCCCGTGATCAACACGGTGCTGTCGGTTTCGGCCACCTTCTCCGCCATCTCGACCACGGCGCGCATCTGCCCGCCGAAACAGACGATCTCCTCGGCGATGTTCACGGCGGCAGGCGTAAAACGCTTCTCCCGCGTCTTTTCGAGATACTGCTTCAGCCCCTCGTATTCCTCGATGTTCTTCGCGTTCGTGACGATCATCTCCAGCGCCCCGTTTTCGTCGAAGATCGGAACGCCCGTCGTGATCCACTGCATGGTTCGGCCGGCCTTGTTGACGACGTGCTGCAAAATCGTCAGGGTCTTGCGTTCGCGGATGATCATCGGCGTTATGAGGGGCCGAATGATCCCGCAGCGCTCAAATTCGATTACGGGCAGATTGATGTATTCCAACGCCGCATCGGCGGAAGGTTTCACAAAAGCGTCGTTTACGAAGATGGTGACGCCTTTGTCGTCGGCCACAAAGATGCTGTCCGCGGAAAACTTCAATATCTTCAGCAGTTTTGCCTCGTTCTCCGCGATCGCGTCGATCAAGGCGCGCAGGTCCGCGGCGGTATGATACGAAGCGCGGTAAAAAATCCGATTCTTGGCGTAGCTTTCGCCGCCCAGACGCTCCGTCCGCTTCGCGGCCGCCGAAAGCCGCTCGACAAGCATTTCGAGAATCCGCCGCATCGCGGTCCGCTTCTGCGCAATGCCGCAGGGTTCGCCCTCGGCGTCGAGGATCAGCAGGGCCTCCGCGTGCGCAAAATCGCGCAGGTCCACCGCGTCGTCCCGGGTCCGCGACACAAAAGCGCAGGGGACCGGCAAGGGCCTTTCGCGGGCTTTCTCCCCACCCGCGGCGATCGCCCGAAGCAATGCGCGTTCCGTCAGATAAGCGATCGCATCTCCCCGCGAGACGCGGACCGGCACGATCGCGCAGGCATCATCCGCCTCCGCGAAGGCCGCGACGGCCGCATCGATCGCGCCGTCCGCATCCAAGACGATCACATCCCGCAGGGGTTCGGCAATTTCCCCGTACTGCATCACGGCCTCCATTTTCAAATTCAGCCCCGTCCGACATACTGTGTTTTCCAGTATACAATATCCCGCGCCGTCGCGCAAGCCGAAAACCATCGGAAAATCATGTGTGCCCCGTCAGATTTTGCTGTGTTTCCGGTACTTTTTTGTCATGGGTACGGGATTTGCGGCCCGCGCTTTGCGCGAAAAAATCCGCCGAGGCAATCGGCGGATCGTTCGGCGGGTTCTCGGTTTGTCGATGCGGAGAGAATCGGGCCTTGCCAGCGCGGTTGAACCGCGGCCTTGCCGCGCCCGCGCAAGGCCGCCGGCGGGTGCGA
>JAITKU010000225.1 GCA_031278255.1 Eubacteriales Family XIII. Incertae Sedis bacterium
ATCTCGCCGTAATCGACTTCCTGCCGCGTGCGGGCGACCGCTATGTCACGCGCGTCGGGGCGCGGAATTCCGAATGGGCGCCCGTGCCGGCGTTTTCCGCGCTTTCGGACTTTGCGCTCACCGCAGAGGAGCGAGCGCTTGCCGCAACGGATTACCGTATCCTCGTCAGTACCGTCGCAAACATCGAATTCCTCGACGCGGACCGAGAGGATACGGAGAACGGCGATCGGTGGATTGCGATCAAGGATTATACCGATACCGACTTAAACGCCGCGTGGACTTTGGACCTGCAAAACCGCCCCCGCGACATCACGGCGATCAAGTTCTGCGTGCGAGGATCGGGCGGCACCGATCCCACATCGGGCGCGCTCAGGCAGGGCGAAACATTTAAGGTCACTTGGCCGATGTTCGTCCCCGCGGATATCCGCGAGGCGGCGAAAGACGCGATTGCATGGAACAGCGCGGCTTACAACGTGCAGTTCTTGACGCGAAAAAGCGAGGACCCGCATACGCTGCGAAGCACCTGCTGGGAACCGGAAGCGGTCGGTATCGCGGTCAAGGGCGGCACGGACGGTCAACTCAGGCTTACAAAATCGCTGATCCATCCGAATGAGTTTGAACAGAGCGCGTTTACTTTCGCGCTTACCGCAGGAAGCTCGAATCCGGTATACGTCAAACGCGACGGCGCGGGAGCGTATGATTACATCTATACCGATAACGCGTCCGAATCCGATGCGCTTACCATCGAACTCGGCGACGCAAAAACGGCTTCCGTCCTGATCGGAGGTCTGCCGGAAGACCTGTACGCGGTCGAAGAACGCGGCGGACATACGCGCGAATACCGCGCTCTGCCGGCCGTTTACAAATCCGTCGTCCGGGAAGAACGCGGCGAATCCGCAGAGGCCGCCTATGTGTGGGACAACTTCAAAGAGCCGAGCGCGCACGCGGAGATTGTAAACATCGCGCCGCGCCCGTATACGCTGCTCGTGCGAAAAGAGCTTCAAAATGTCTCGGCCGCCTCAAACAAGCGCTTTGCTTTTGAATTGCGAGACGAAAACAATGCCGGCGTTCGGCTGACCGGGCCGGAGGACGGAAGCTATACCTATGCTTCCGCCGGCGGCGACGCGACGCAATTCACCGTCGATGTGAACGCGGAAGGCTCGGGTTACGCGATGATTTCGGGCTTGCCAAAAGGAAGCTACCGTGTCGTCGAATTGACGCCGGGTTACGAAGCGCGCTACGCCTACGCCTATATCCCGTGGGACGGCGAGGAAAAGTACATCGGTGAAACCGACGTGACCGTCAGCATCGACCACCCGGAGACACTTTATCGGGTCACGGTGACAAACCACGTGTCAGTACCCGGCGGCCATACGTCCCCGCCCGTCGAGACGACAGAGCCGAAAGACAGGGCGCCGGACGACGGCGAAACCGCGAACGCGGGCGGCGGCGGAGACGAGACCGGCGCGGACGGGGACGGTACGGACCCCTCCGCGCTTCCGCGACCGATCTCGCCCGGCGGCAGTCTGATCCCGGCCGGGGACGGCGTATACGTCGAGATCGACGAAAACGGGCTTCCGCTCGGCGAATGGCGCCGGGACGCGAACGGGCAATGGATCTTCGACGAATATCCGCCGCTCGCGGACAGGCTGCCGCAGACGGGTCCGCGCGGCGCGGCATCCGAGACCGGCCGCACGGTCTATCCCTTTATCTGCGGGTTCACGTTGCTTTTGCTCACGCTTTTGCCGGCGGCCCCGCGCGTGAAGAAAAGGCGGCAGCGGCACTAAAGCAAAGGCCCCGAGCCACGCGCGCGAAAAGACAAAACGGCGCCGCCGGTCCGGCCGGCGGCGCCGCGGGGGCACAAAAAAGCGGGGGCAAGGCGCTGCCCTGCCCCCGCTTGCCGCCATGCGGCGGCCCGAACAAAGTTCTTTAAATCATTGCCGCTTTTTCGCCGCCTCTATGGACTGCTCGAAGATATCGAGGCCCGCGTCGAGCTGGGCGTCCGTCACGCAGAGCGGACACAGGAAGCGAATCGCGTTGCCGTAGGTCCCGGCGCTTTCGAGTACGAGGCCGCGCGTCCACGCCTCCTCCACGATCGCGTTCACGATATCGGCGTAAGGTTCCTTGCCGGCCTTGGTTTTTACGAACTCGATGCCGATCATGGCGCCCACGCCCCTGACATCTCCGATGAAATCGAAGCTGTCTTTCCACGCGCCGAAACGCTTCATGCACTTGTCGGCGATCCGCAGCGCCTTGCCCGGATAATCCTCCTTTGTCATGATCGCGAGGACCTGCAACGCGGAGGCCGCGGCGACGGCATTGCCGCAGTAGGTGCCGCCGATGGTGCCGCCCGGCGTGCCGTCGAAGATCTCCTTGCGGGCCACGACCGCGGAGAGCGGCAAACCGCCCGCGATGGATTTGGCCATGGTGATGATGTCGGGGGCGCAGCCGGCCTCCTTGTAGTATTCCGACGCGAACATCCTGCCGGAGCGCGCGAAGCCCGTCTGCACCTCGTCCGTGACCATCAGGATGCCGTGCTTGTCGCAGATGGCGCGGACCGCCTTGACCCACTCGAGCGGCGCGGGGACGAAGCCGCCCTCGCCCTGCACGGGTTCAAAGACGATGGCCGCCACGTACTGCGCGGGCGAGACCTCCACGAACACCTCTTCCAGCTTCTTGATGTAATGATCGACGGCCTCGGCCTCGCTCACGCCGGCGGGCCGCCTGTAGATATTCGGGAATTCCGCCCGGTAGACGCCGTCCGGGAAGGGTCCCATGCCGACGGCGTAGGCTTTCTTGGCCGTCATCGTCATCGTGAGCATGGTGCGACCGTGAAAGGCGCCCGTGAACACGATGATGTTCGGTCTCTTCGTGAAGCCCCGCGCGATCTTGACCGCGTTTTCGTCGGCCTCGGCGCCGCTGTTCACAAACATCGTGTTCCGAACATCGCCCTTTACGGGCGCGATCTTATTCAGGGCCTCCGCCAGATCGAGATAGCCCGCGTGCGTCACGATATTCATCATCGCGTGGAAATACTTCTCGGACTGTTCCTTTACGGCCGCGATGAGCGCGGGGTGGCTGTAGCCGATGTTCAGCACGCCGACGCCCCCGACCCAGTCGAGGAAAATATTTCCGTCAACATCCTCGAACATGGCGCCCTCGCCGCGTTTGATCACGAGCGGATAGATGGATTTGACGGCCGTCGGTATCACGCGCGCCCGCTTTTCGAGCAGCTCTTTCGCTTTCGGACCGGGCAATGCCGTGTTTACCTTTGGCAACGCTTCTCGCAATGACATGATTCACTCCTCCCTTTTTACACTCTTTTGATTATGCAAACGTATCCGCCGGACCGCGCCGGCAATTCCTAAGTGATATCGAGTTCCGACAGTCTGCGGTACAAGGTTGCCCGCGATATGCCGAGTTCCCTGGCGACCGCCTCCTTGGCGCGGCTGTCGGTGCCGTACTGCCCCAAGCGTTTCGCGATGAGTTCCCTCTCGTAGGCGCGTATCCGCTCCGCAAGGGAAGCCCCCCTTTCGGGCGGCTGCGCCCGCCCCGTCTCGCCGCGCAGAATCCGGGCGGGAACGGCGTCCGTGTCTATACGATCGCCGCAGGCCATGTTCACGCCGTATTCCACGGCGTTTTCGAGTTCCCTGACATTGCCCGGCCAAGGGTGGTTTTCATAGATTCTCTCGGCCTGTTCCGTAAAGCCGACGATCCCCTTGTTCATGAACGCGTTGTACTTGGCCAGAAAATGCTTCATCAGGAGCCGTATGTCATCCCGCCTGCCGCGCAGGGGCGGCGTCGTGAGGGGAATGACGCTGAGCCGGTAGTACAGATCCTCTCGGAAGCTCCCCAGGCGTATCATCTCTTCGAGGTTCTTGTTCGTGGCCGCGATGACCCGCACGTCCGTCAGGACGGTCTTGTTGCCGCCGACGCGCTCAAAGCGCATGTTCTGCAGGACGTGCAGCAGTTTTACCTGCAGGTGGAGCGGCATATCCCCTATCTCGTCGAGAAAGATGGTGCCGTCGTTCGCCAGTTCAAACTTGCCGACCTTGCCGCGTTCGCTCGCGCCCGTAAAAGCGCCTTTCTCATAGCCGAACAGCTCGCTTTCCAGCAGGTTTTCCGGGATCGCGCCGCAATTGACGGTTACGAACGGGCCGCCCGCGCGCAGACCCGAGTAATGGATGGCTTTCGCGAACATCTCCTTGCCCGTGCCGCTCTCGCCCGTGATCAGCACCGTGGAATTGCCGCGGGAGATCGTCACCGCTTGGTTCTTTATGCGAAGCATGGCCGCGTCGTCGCCTATGATGTCGTCAAAGGTGTATTTGAGCGCGCCGGTGTTGATGCTGTACGCGAGTTTTTGGGCCTCCTCGATATCCCGAAACGAGATTACGACGCCCCCCGTCTCCGTACCGCAGCGATAGGGCTTGGCGGTCACGATGAAATGCCGGGTGCCTTTCCAAGTCCTGTAGACCTCCTCGCGCTCCGTGTAACCCCTGCCCGTCCTGATCACGTCCAGGGCCGGCGCGCCGTGCATGTACTCGCTGATATGGCAGCCGACAACGGCGCTTCGCGAAGCGGAAAACAGTTTCTCCGCCGTCCTGTTGCAATGCTTGATATAACCGTTGCGATCGATGTCGAAGATACCCTCGTGCGCGGCCTCGATCACCGTGGTCAGCTCGTTCATCGCGCTCTCGGCGGCGTTCAAAAGGGCGCGCTGGTCGGCCTTGGCCGCGAGCAGATCCGCCATCTTCTCGACAAAGACGGCCATGATCTCATGCCGGTCGATCAGTACCGCGCGCTGTTCCTCCTGCACGGCGATCAATCCGATGACGCCTATGACGGCGCCGTGGAGCATAATGGGCGTGCAGATCTCCGCAAGTTCCCGCGCGTCCCCGGGGAGCAGGGACGTGCCGTAATCGGGGTATTTGTCCGTGTCCTCGATGTAGGCCGTCGCGTCGCTTCGCAGCATACGCGCGTACAGATACTCCCCGTCGAGCCGGCCGAACTCCTCTTTCGCGCCGATCTTGCCGCGGTAAGCGCCCGTGCCGCCGACCAGGGTCAGCGTGTCGTCAACGATCTCCACCTCCACGCCTATGGCGATGGAAATAGCGTCCGCCACCTGCTGCACGCCGGCGGAAATGTCCATCAGTAACGACATAATCTTCCCTCGCGGCTATTATACCGGAAGGTTTCGCATTTTTCCATGATTTTTGATCGCTTTCCGGAAATAAAACAATTACAATAAATATAAATTTTCTGAATTTTCAAATGGCGTCGTTCAACCGGTTTCGCCGCCCTGCGTGCGGTTCACGGCGGAGCCCAGGCGCAGCGCGTCCTTTTCCAAGACGCGCACAGCGTCGCCGATCTCCAGAATCCGATCCGCGGGCAGATCCGAATCAAATACCAAGCTTGTATGGTATAATATATTCTCGAGCGCGCCGTGGATGTTCGCGATTTTTTCCCGCAGGGAGACGAGCCGGTCCTCCTCCGCAAAGTTCTGCAGGATATCCTGCCGCGTGACGACCGCGCCGAGGCCCGGATCGAATTCGGATATCCCCTCCACCGCCGTGACCGCATAGCCGCATTCCCGCCTGATCCGTTCCGCGAGGGCGCGCTTTTGGTCGGATTCGCCGTGGACCAGATAGATCATGCCGGGCGCCTGTCTGAAGCCGGATATCCAGTCCATCAGCCCGTCGCGGTCGGCGTGGCCCGAAAAGTGTTCGAGGTTGTGTATCTCCGCGTTCACGCACACCTCTTCCCCGAAGAGCGTCACGCGGTCGAGTCCGTTCAAAAGCGCGCGGCCCAGCGTGCCCTCGGCCTGATAGCCGACGAAAACGACGCTCGATTTGGGATTCCACAGGTTGTGCTTGAGGTGATGGCGTATGCGGCCCGCGTCGCACATGCCGCTCGCCGACAGGATCACCGTCGCGCCCGCGCGTTCGTTCAGCGCGCGCGATTCCTCGCTCGTGCGCGTGAAACGCAGGTTTTTGAAGTCGAGCGGATTGTCGCCTTTCAAGATGTACGCCTTGGTCTCGTCGTCGAATACCTGCGCGTTTCTGCGAAAGATCTCGGTCGCGCTCGTGGCCATGGGGCTGTCCACATAGAACATGATCTCGTCCAGTTCGCGCCGCGCCTGCGGGTTTTGCTCATAGAAGCGGTTGAACTCGAAGATCAGTTCCTGCGTCCGCCCCACGGCAAAGGACGGGATCACGACGTTTCCGCCCCGCCGCGCCGTGGCCAGCACGATATCCGTCAGATGATCGATGCCCGTCGTGCCGCGGGTCTCGTGCAGCCTGTCGCCGTAGGTGCTTTCCATGATCACGCAGTCGGCCTTTTTGATGATCTTGGGGTCCCGCAGGATCGGGCGTCCCTCGACGCCGAGGTCGCCCGAGTAGACGAGCTTCGTCGTGCGCCCGTTCTCCTCCGCCCACAATTCCGTGACGGCGGAACCCAAGATGTGGCCGGCCTCGTTGAACACGAAACGCAACCTGTCGTTCGGCTCCACGAGTTGGTCGTACATGACGGGCGTGAGATATTGCAGGGCGTTTTCGGCGTCCTTGACGGTGTAGAGCGGCTCGCTGAGCGGCTTTCCCGCGCGCGCGGCCTTGCGGTTTCTCCATTCGGCCTCTTTCTCGTGGATGTAAGCGCTGTCCCGCAGCATGATGCGCGCGAGATCGGCCGTGGCGTCGGTGCAGTATATCCTGCCCGAAAACCCCCGCTTCACGAGCAGGGGTATGCGCCCGCAATGGTCGATGTGCGCGTGGCTGAGCAACAGGAAGTCTATCTCGGCGGGATCGAACGGAAAGGCATCGTAATTGCAAGCCTCCTGCGCTTTCGATCCCTGAAACTGCCCGCAGTCCAGCAGTACCCGAAATCCATCCCCAAAGACGAGATGGCAGGAACCCGTGACGGAGGTCGCCGCTCCGCAGAATTTTATCTTCATACCGCCCCCATTTCAATATGCCCGCGCTTCCGTCGCAATCCCCCGCCCCCGCCAAAGGCGGGGGACCGCGGCGTCCGGTCGATCGAATCGGTTTCGTCGCTCAGTCGTAGCACCGTTTCAAAACGATATCCGTCTTTTGGCGCCCCTCCTTGAATTTGACCTCGCCCGGCGTGATACAATCCGCCGCGGGGCATACGTTCAGGCAGAGATGGCAGCCCACGCAGTTGTCGTTGATCACGGGCCGGCGCTTTTCCGCGTCCCAGTCGATGGCCTGATGCGCGCCGTCGTAGCAGGAGATGTAACACCGGCCGCAGCCCACGCATTTGTCCGCGTCGATCTTCGGAATAATCTTGAAATCGCGGTTCAATTCCTCGGCGGGTATGATGTTCGGCAGCGCCCCGCCGATCAGCGCGTTGAGATCGCGATATCCGCGTTCCTCCATAAAATGCGACAGGCCGCTGATCATATCCTCGACGATGCGGTAGCCGTACTGCATGACGGCCGTCGTCACCTGGATGTTGCGGCAGCCGACAAGCAGGAATTCCAAGGCGTCGCGCCAAGTCTCTATGCCGCCGATACCGGAGAATTCCGCGGCTTTCAATTCCGCGTCCTGCGCGAGCAGGGCGCAAAAGCGCAGCGCGATCGGCCGCACGGCCGCCCCGGAATAGCCGGAGATCGAGGACTTGCCGTCCACGACCGGCATGGCCGTCACATGTTCGAGGTCGATGTTCGTGATGGACTTGATCGTGTTGATGGCCGAAACGCCCTTTGCGCCGCCCAAAACGGCCGCGCGCGCGGGCAGGTTCATATTCGTGATGTTGGGCGTCATCTTCGCGATGAAAGGGATATCCGTGACCGAGGTGACGGCCTCGCTGTACTGTTTCACGAGTTCGGGCGAGGAGCCGACATCGGAACCCATCGCGTGGCTCGTCATCTGCGGACAGGAGAAATTCCCCTCTATCAGGTCCGCGCCCGCCTGCTCCGACATCTTCGCGAGCTTCTTCCACTCGTCCGTATCGCTGCCCATAATGCTCGAAACGACGATCTTGTCCGGATAATCCCGCTTGAGCCGCGCTATGTATTCAAAGTTCAATTCCGTGGGTTTGTCGGAAATCTGCTCCATGTTCTTGAAGCCGATCCACGGCAGTCCCTCCTTGCCGTTGTTGTCGAAACGCGGCGAACATTCATCGGCGACAAATATGCCGATCGTCTTGAAAAACACACCGCCCCACCCCGCCTCAAAGCATTTGGCGACCATATCGTAGTTGCCGCCTACGGGTGAGGACGAGAGGAAAAAGGGATTCTCGCATGTACGGCCCAAATATTCTATGGACAGGTCTTTTTTGATCGCCATCATCGCACCTCCTTCGCGCTTTGGAGCGAATCCGCGCCGCTTTGCGCTCCCCGCTCAAGCCACGCGATCATCTCGGCCGCGGCGGCCTTGCCCGCCGCGACGGCTTCCACGACGGTCTTGCCGCCGTTCACCGCGTCGCCCGCCGCGAAGATACCCGGGACGCTCGTGTTGCCGCCGGAATCCGCGTCGATCATACCCTTTTCCGTCAGGCGCAGACCCGCGAAGCCGCTCATATCCTCCGGCGCCTGCCCGGTGGCAAAGACAACGACATCGGCGGCGACGGAGGCGGACGATTTGCCGTCCCTGCCCTTAAATTCCACCGCCGTGAGTTTTCCGCCGCTGCCCACGAGCCTCGCCGGGGCAAAGTTCGTCATGATGGGGATGCCGAGCGAGAAAGCGTATCGCAGTTCGTCCGCGTTGGCCGGCGCTTCCTCCAAGGTCCGCCTGTAGTAGAGCGCGACCGATTCCGCACCGGTCAGCTTGGCCGTCACAGCGCAGTCCATCGCGACATCGCCGCCGCCGATCACGACCACGCTCTTTCCGGCAAGACCCGTGTCGCCTCCCGTGCTTGCGGCCTTTTTCAGGAAGTCGATGGCGGGCCAAACGCCGTCGAGCGCGACGCCCTCCACATCGGGCAGCTTGGCGCTCCACAGGCCCGCGCCGATGAATACGGCGGCGAAACCCTTTGTTTTCAGTTCATCGACGCCGATATCCCCGCCCACTTTCGTATTGAACACAAACTCGACGCCGAGTCCCCTGACCGCGTTGATATCCTGCTCCAGCGCCTCGCGCGGCAGACGTGCCGGCGGAACGCCGTAGGCCAGCATACCGCCCGCCTTTTCCTGCGCCTCGAAGATCGTAACCCGGTATCCGGCCGTCGCCAAGGCCGCGGCGCAGGCGAGAGAAGCGGGCCCCGCGCCCACACAGGCGATACGCGCGGCTTTTTTAAGCTCCGGCGCTTTCAGCGTTTGCAGCTTGAATATCCTTTCCTGTTCCATGGCGTAGCGTTGCAGCTTCCCGATCTCGATGGGCCTGTCTATGCCCGTCCGGCTGCAGGCCTCCTCGCAGAGCTTGTCGTAGGGACAGATTCGCGCGCAGCTTCCGCCCAAGATGTTGTTCTCGCGAATCGTTTCCGCCGCGCCTTTCGCGTTTCTGAAACGTATGGAACGTATGAAACGCCCCGGATCCGTTCCCGCCGGGCAACCCGCGCTGCAGGGCGCGTCGTGGCAAAGCAGACAGCGGGCGGCCTCTTCCATCGCTGTGCGATGCGTGAATCCGGCCTGTGCCTCGGAAACGTATTCCGCCTTTGCAAGCTTACTCAACTCAATCAACCTCCTCCAATGCTGTTTTCGTCCTCTTCTCCTCGCCGATCCCCCAAAACGGAGAATCCGATGTTTCAATTATATCATAAAACGGAGCGAAGCGGAAATATTTATGCCGCCCGCCCCGCGCGTTTTCGCCCCGACTTTGACAGCATCATGACCACCCGTCAGCCGCGCCCTGCTTCATCGAAACGGCGGCCTAAAACGCCGCGTGAATCTTCCCGCGGACCCTCGCCTCGGGGCGAGGGTCCGCGCGTCCCATAAAAAAAAGGCCCGCCCCTCTCCCGGGCAAGCCCCTTTTCCGTATCTTTGGCGTTTCGCGCGCCTATTTCAACTCCACCGAGGCGCCGACTTCTTCCAGCTTACCCTTGAGCGCTTCGGCCTCGGCCTTTTCGATGGCTTCCTTGATGTTGGACGGCGCGCTGTCCACGAGATCCTTGGCTTCTTTCAGGCCGAGGCCCGTGATCTCCCGTACGACCTTGATAACCTTGATCTTCTCCGCGCCCGCGCCGGTCAGCACCACGGTAAACTCGGTCTGCTCCTCGACCGCGGCCGCCGGCGCCGCCGCGCCGGCGGCGGCCACGGGAGCGGCCGCCGAAACGCCGAATTCCTCCTCGCAGGCTTTCACAAGCTCGTTGATTTCCAGAACCGTCATGCCCTTTATGGCTTCGATGATTTGTTCGTTGCTTATGCTTGCGCTCATGAATCTTTCCTCCTTATTACAATCATTCTCTGTATGTTACCGATTTTGTTGATTCCGGGCCTCATTCCGCTTCATTCGCGGCGGGCGCGGGCGTTTCCCGGTCCGCGGCCGGGGCGGCCTCCGCGGGGGTTTCGGTCTCTGCGGGCGCGGCCTTTTCCGCGACTTCCGCGGGCGCGGCCTCTGCT
Organism: Eubacteriales Family XIII. Incertae Sedis bacterium; assembly: GCA_031278255.1. Classification (GTDB taxonomy): domain Bacteria; phylum Bacillota; class Clostridia; order Peptostreptococcales; family Anaerovoracaceae; genus JAITLA01. Next base: position 10,511 of record JAITKU010000225.1, read on the forward strand.
TCCGCAACAGGCGCGGCCTCCGTTTCCGCGGCGGGCGCGGACGCCTCGGCCTCGGCCGGCTTGCCGCTCTCCTTATCGTCGGCCACGGCCTTAAAGGTGCGTACCAGCTTGCCGACGGGCGACAGGATGCTGCCCAAGAAGCGCGCGATCAACTCATCCCGCGTGGGCAGGGACGCGATCTGCTTCAAGCCCTCCGCGTCATAAAACGTACCGTCGATCACGCCGGCTTTGAACTCCATCTTCTTGTATTCCTTGAAGATACCGCTCAAGACCCGGGCCGGGGCGATGGCGTCCCCGTAGCTGATCGCAAAGGCGCTCGGTCCCGAAAGCACGCTTTTGAGCCCGGCGTAATCCGTATCGACAATCGCCCGTTCCACCAATTTGTTCTTGTAGACGGTGTAATCCACTTCGGCCTCGCGCAGCTTCCGCCGCATCGCGTCGGCCTCCGCGACCGTAATGCCTATGTAGTCGATAACGACCGCAGACTGCGCCCTATCGAGCTTTTCTTTGATTTCGGCGATTACGGCCTGCTTTTCTTTCAGATGTTCCGCTGATGGCATATGTTCTCCTTTCCGTTGCGGTAAAATTCGGTTCGGCGCGAAACGGGATCGATCGTTCCCCGCGCCGTTCCCCAAGGCGGCGGCATGAAAAAAGCCCTTTCATCCGCAGACGAAAAGGCCGCGGGGCGCAAAGCCCCCTGCATTACCTCGGCCGGCATGATTAAGCGCGTAGCGCGCCGGCTGTCTGCGGTTGATATCGATATGCTTATTGTCAAATCGCTCGTTTCGACCGGACCTTAGGGTTCGTTACGGAATAAAGTTGACAAATTTGGCGCAGAATTTTTTTCGTCGAGCAAGGCGCAAAACGCAGACGAACCCTAAGGTTCGGCGAGGCTTTGCAACACAGTTCGGCGG
>JAITKU010000274.1 GCA_031278255.1 Eubacteriales Family XIII. Incertae Sedis bacterium
GTCGCGTAGCGGTAGAGCGTCGAGGAATTGAACGCGATATCCCCGATCATTTCCGCGCCCGTCCTGTGCGGCGGCGTGAGCTCGTCCATGGCCGTGAAGAAATCGAACTCCCTTTCGACGCGGTGCGTCGATATCGCGTGGGCGACCTGTGCCGAAGCGTCAACATTCAGCTCGGGGGCCTTCGCGACCATGCGCCCGAACAGCGCCACATCGACCGCGAAGCAGGACGGGCCCCCGCCCCCGGGATAGTAATTCATCGCCTCCCGCACCCGGTCCTTTGAAGGCTTTTGGCCGGTATTTATATAAGCGAGGGTAAGGTTTGCGACGTTGATCGCCTCCTGCTTGCCTATGAAGAACAGCGCGTCCGACGCCGTGTCCGTCAGGGCCTCGAGGAGCGGCGAGGACAGGAGCGCACTTTGCACATCGCGCTCAAAGGCTATGCGCTGTTCGCTGCCTTTGTCGTCGGAAACGGCCACGATGGCGGCGTCTGTCGCTTTAAAAATGTCGTTTGCCTTCTTGGCGTCTTGGATCGCGAGATTGAAACACGTGAGAACGCTCTGCAATTCCTCGATCAACTGCGCTTCCGATTCCGTGTCGCCCGCGTTGTTCCATTCTTTTACCGCTTCCTTGACGACTTTCTTTATATCGTTATAGGTGGCGTCGGGAATAATCGGCTTCTTCGCGTCCGCGGACGCGAGATTGATCACCTCGCGCGCCTTGCTCTTCGTTTCCTCCTTGCCGATGGGAAGCTCGTCCGCAATCTGCGCCAAAACATAGGCCGCCAAATCCTTCGTTCTCCGTCCGAGCGCAAGCGAGTCGATATGTTCCCTGAACATCAGACGCATCGCGTGTTTCCAGGCTTGGCTCGATACCCTTGCGCGGTGAACGCCCCCGTAGATCGCGCTTTTCGGGCTGTTCGTGTCATCGCGGTTGACGCAGCTCGGCGGGACGGTCTGAATTACATGCAGATCGATATAAATGTTTTTCATATTGATTTTCCTCCCCTGCTTCATACATCCGTGTTTTGTTCCTCTTTTCCGAAAGCGTAAAAATCCATTCCCCATCGCATGCGCACGCGTTCGCGCTGCTCCGGGCCGAGTTGATACCGGTACAATTCCGCAGCGAACAGGGGGTAATCGAATCCGACGTCCTTTGCGCGCAGCAATTGCACCAGATCCCTCGCATGACGGGACAGCTCCTTGAATTCCAAGGAGGTCGCCAGTGCGCCGAAGCGGCGGCGAACCCCTTCGTTAAGCTTTTTCGAAGGCCCTTCCGACGTGATGAAGATGCGCTGTACCGCCTTGCCGAAGCCGACGCCCGTCCGATTGATGCTTCGACGGCGGCTCTGCTGGTGAATCGCAAACAGCGTGAGCGCGGTGTGGACGGCCCAAAGGGCTCTCTCGCGATCCCTCTCCGCAAGTCCGCGCGGAAGCATGCCGATTGTCAATTCCCAAACGTCCGCGCTCTCGTCGGGCGGCGCGCCCGCAGCGCGGCGCAGCTTGGCGAGCATTGCCGTCCCCCACGACGTGAACTTGTCGGAGCGTTCTCCTTGGCCCGGCTTCGTAAGCCGTCCGATTGTATTCGCAACGGATTTTCGGATAATCCTTTCAACATCGTCCATCTTTCTGAATACCTCCAAAAATTCTGTTCAATTCCGCCTCGAATTTCATATTCGCACTCGCCGAAACGCTATAACCACGCAAATGCCCCGCCTTTTCCGTGTTCCGCCCGACAAAGGCGACGTCCCCGGCTTTGGCGATCCACGCGGCGCCGATTTTGCGCACAATGCGCCTCGCGGTGCGCTTCCATACGTTACGGGCTTCCGGCAGCGAGCTGTTGTCCGGATCGATTTTGACAAGCCACTCCCTGAACGGTTCGTCGAGCGCGAAGTAGGCTTGTTCCTTCGATTCGTTCCCGGCGCCCGTGCCGTCGCCGCCCGCCGCCCTGTCCAAATCCGCCGCGAGCCGTCCCAGCGCGCCGACCGCCTGTTCCGTATCGGCGATCAGATCGAGGATGCTTTTTTGCCAAGCGGCGTCGAGCGCCTTGAGCAGCTTCGCGTTCAGCGCGACGGAATCCGAGATAAGCTCATTTACGATGGCCTGCATCGCCCCGTACTCGTATCCGACGGCACAGAGATTGACCAAGCCGTCGATGGCGTCTATCCGAGCGATCCAGTCCAGGACGCCGGGGCGGATTCGCTTCCTTTTGCCGTCCGGGTTTTCGTCTTTGGATTGCGGCAGCAGCGCGCCGAGATCGCGCCAGAAGGCTCTGCTTGCCACGTGTGTATTCGGTATGTGGTCTTTGCCGCCCTGCGCGCTCATATGCCATCCGCTCATTTGCTCGATGAAGGTGTTTTCTTTTTTGAAAATATCTCCATACGATGAAACGACGCCGATCACCCTATCGCCGCCGGCATCGGGGAACAGTCGAACGCGGCGCGACCGCCAAGTCAGCAGTTCCGCATAGCCCTGCGGTATGCGTTCCCTTTTCGCCACCGCCGCTTCCTTCTCCCGCGCATCCTCCCAGGTCGGCGCGCCGAAGCGGAGCGGTCGGCCGCTTGCGTCCGCGAGCACCAGATTGAGCATGAGCGTTTCGAAGAGATTTTTGCCTGTGGGGTATACGAGGCCCAGCTTCCCGCACCAGCCGGTTCCGCCGCCGCGGCCGTCCGGCGAGCCGCCCTCCACCGATGCCTTCTTGCCCGCGTAGTCCCAGGCCTGCAGATGCACCAGCCAGCGCGCGGCTTCGGCGAAGCTTAAGCTCTGCGCCGCATCGCCGCTCCTCTCCGTGAAGAACCGCCTCTCCTCGCGGCTCGGCACGTGCGCGACCATCTGCGCGACGGGTTTATATCTTTCATCGGCCCTGATTCCCGCCGTCTGCAAAAATGGCGTATCCGCATGAAACAGCCAAAAGCGATCCTTCCACCTGTCTAAGTAGCGAGTGACTGCCCCGACGGGGAAACGCTTCAGCGCCCACAGCGCACGCCACCTGGCCACAGCCACATCGCCATCTCCTATCTCCGCAAACGCGCCCTTTTCCGGATCGAATCGCGTAAAGACCGCGTACAGCACCGCGAGCAGGATCCGCAGTATCGCCGCATCCTGCGTCGGAAGCTCGCCCGCAAGCGCGTCGTATGCGTGCGCGTCACGGAGCGTGCCAAGCAGCGACAGCGCCTCCACCTCCACGCCCCGGCGAAGCAGGATCCAAGGCTCGGTGCACAAGTCGAATTTTGCTTCCAAACAAGACCTCCTTTTTTGATATATAAGGGTGCACCGGTATGAAGTATTTTTGCAGCTTCAGTATATAGGATGGATTCTATATTGTCAATAATTTTTTTAATAGTAAAATTTTAGAGGATATAAACAATGATATTTAAAATATAATAATAAATGAGTGGAGGAGCGGAACGAAGTTCTGCGTTTAACCCATTTTTCGTAAAAAAATC
>JAITKU010000152.1 GCA_031278255.1 Eubacteriales Family XIII. Incertae Sedis bacterium
TTGCGGCCCGCGCTTTGCGCCGCAAACGAGACCGAGACAGCGGGTTGCGATCCGACCCGTATCGTCGTCTCCGCGACGCAGTTTATTTTTCGACGGAGGTCGCGTCTTTCGCGTAATAGGCGGCGATCTCCTCCCGCGTCAAGGGACGTCCGCCGCAGCCGTACGCGACGGTGAAAGGACAGGGACGGCCGTCGGCCACCTTTACGTTGACGATCGACGGTTTGCCCGATCGGTAGGCCCGCCTTATGGCGGGGATCACATCCTTGATGTCCTCGACGTATTCGCCGTGTCCGCCCAGCGCCTCCGCGATCTTTTCGTATCTTCTCTCGGCCAGCGTCGTCGCGATGTAGCCTTTCTGCACCGCGTCGGCGTTCCGCATGGTCTCGGCCATCTTGACCATACCCCATTGCGCGTCGTTGGAAACGACGCAGATGATCCGCATACCGAAGCGGGCCATCGTGTCGAATTCGCCGAGATGAAAGCCTATGCTGCCGTCGCCCGTGTATTCCAGCACCGGCTTGCCGCGCGCGCGCCACAGGCCCATGGCGAAGCCCTGACCCGTGCCGATCGTGCCGTTCGCGGCGTAGCCGACGATTTGGCCGGGTTCGCGCGCCCGTACCGCGCGCAGGATCCACTCGTACGCGTCGCCGCCGTCCGCCGCAACGGACCAGTCCGGCGCCTCCTCGTTCAGAAACTTACCCACCTCGGCCGCGAGCCGCGCGGGATGCATGGGCAGGGTATTCCTGAAGCCGTAGCCCGCGTCCCATTCGGCGCGATAGGCGGCGTGCAGGTCAAGGGCTCGCTTGGCCCACGTCCGCCTATCCCCGCTTGCGGACGAATCCCGCGCGTCCCGCGCGCGGACGGCTTCGAGCAGTTGCCGCGCGGCCGCGCCCGCGCCCGCGACGATGCCTATATCGGCGGGGCAATTGAAGCCTATCATCCGCGCGTCCGGGTGGATCTGAATGAAGCGGGCTTTCTCGTTGATCATCGGCGCCTTGCCGTTGTTCAGCCGGAAGTTCATGGCCGCGGCCAGCGTGACGATCACGTCTGCCTCGCAAAGCGCGCCCTCGCCGATCCGAAACAGCGCGTCGTCCTCGCTGCCGAAGAGCCCGCGCGCCATCGTGGCGGCGTACACGGGCATCCCGAGCCGGTCCGCGAGCGCCGTGACCGCCGCGCGGCCGCCCTCCGCGGTAAACACGGCGGCGTCGCCGACCGCAAGCACGGGCCGCTTCGCCCCCAGAAGCATATCCGCAGCCGCGTCGATCAGCGCGGGATCGCCGAAAGCCTGCGCAAAGGTGCGGGATTTTTGCGGGAACAGGACCGCATTCGACTCGACCCGGGCTTTCATGACGTTCACGGGCGTTTCGAGATACACGGGACCCGGCGCGGCGCCGAGCATCTGCCGGAAAGCTTTCGCCACATACTCCGGGATGCGCTCCGTTTCAAAGATCTTCGCGGACCAGAGCGTGTTGCTCCGCAGGATCGCGATCGTGTCCATCCCCATGTCCTGCTCCGCGCCCGTGTCGAAATCATCGACGCCGACGGACGCGGAAATGACCAGAACGGGTGAGCCTGCGGCCCGCGCCTCGAAGAGTCCCTGCATGGTCTGCATCACCCCGGGCGTCACCGTCGCGAGCATGACCCCGGGCTTGCCCGAAGCGCGCGCGTAGGCGTCGGCCGCGTAGACGCCCGCGTTTTCGTGCCGCACGTCTATGACCTCGATCCCCTCCTCCCTGCAACCGTAGATAAGGGGCATGATCTGCCCGCCGCAGAGGGTAAAGATATGATCCACGCCCTCCCGCTTCAACTGCCGCGCAAACAGCCGGCCTCCGTCAACCATCATCGTATGCGTCTCCTTTCTCAAGTTCAGTATACCATATATTCCGCATAAAAACGACGGCTTCCGATTTTTTTCAGCCGAGGATAAACGTGGTGATGCCCGGCGCGTAGGTGATCAGGATCAGCACCGCCACGAGCGCGACGAGAAAAGGCCACAGATTCCTGAGCATAGACTCCATTCTTATATTCGCAACCGCGGCGGCCACAAACAGATTGCAGCCGTAAGGCGGCGTGACAAGCCCTATGGTCAGATTCAAGGTCAGGATCAGGCCGAACTGCACGGGCGTGAGACCGAGACTGACCACAATCGGCAGCAGGATAGGCGAGAGGATGATCGTCGCGGGAATATTGTCCACGACGCAACCGATGAGCAACAGGACGACATTGATCACGAGCAGCAGAATAATCTTGTTTTCCGTAATGCCGAGCAAGACGTCGAGCAGCATCCTCGGGATGTTCTCCAAACTCAAATAAGCCGCAAACGCGGACGACAAGCCCAAGAGAAAGGAGGTGATGCCGTTGATAACCGCCGTGCTGACCACTGTCTGGTAGAGTTGCTTCAAATTCATTTCGCGATAGACGAAAAGGCTTATGATCGCCGAATAGACGACCGCGACGACGGAGGCTTCCGTCGGCGTGAAAACGCCCGCGTATATCCCGCCGAGGATGATGACCGGCGCGAGTACGGCCCATTTCGCCTCCCAGAGCGTCCTGAACGACTGCTTGAGCGGTTGCGGCCTTTCGCTCGTCTTATAGCCCTGCTTCTTGCAAACCAAATAGTTGGCGATCATAATGCCGACGCCGATGAGGATTCCCGGGATGATGCCCGCCAAAAAAAGATCGCCGATGGAGGTTTGCGTGCAGACGCCGTAGATAACGAGGGGTATGCTGGGCGGAATAATGACGCCGATGGTACCCGCGCAGGCGGTAAGCGCCGCGCTGTAACCGACGCTGTAGCCCTTCTTGGTCATTTCCGGAATCATGAATCCGCCGATCGCCGAAACCGTGGCCATGGCCGAACCCGAAATCGCGGCAAAAAACATAGAGGCGACCGCCACGACAGCGCCCAATCCGCCCGTGATAAACCCGATAAAGCTGATGGCCGCGTC
>JAITKU010000281.1 GCA_031278255.1 Eubacteriales Family XIII. Incertae Sedis bacterium
ACCGTTCGACGCTCGCCAGAAGCTTGAAGCCCTTATATCAACAAGGCCTCGTTGCGGATACGAAAGCATCGGGGACGCGAAACAGCCGACTGGAGCTGACCGAAGTCGGAAGAGAAACGCTTGCGCGCGCAAAACATCTGTGGGCCGAGGCGCAAGAATCCGTCAGACAAAAGCTGGGAGAGGATGGATTGCGTTCCTTGAAAGAAGCGCTGGATTTACTGGAGGCACTGTGATTTTCATCGTCAAATCAATGTATATGCATCATCCGCCGATTTTAGAAAGCGTCTTGGCGCGCAGTTGCCCGCAGGCGGCGTGGATATCCGCGCCGAGCGAGCGTCTGACCGTGACCTGCAGCCCCGCGGACGCGAGAACGGCGCGAAAGCGTTCCGTTTCCGCCCGGCCGCTGCCGCAAAAGCCCGTTTCCTCCACGCGGTTCAGCGGGATCAGGTTCACGTGGCAGTTCATTCCGCGCAGGCGGCGCGCGAGTTCCGCCGCGCATTCCGCGCCGTCGTTCAGGCCCGCGATAAGGGCATACTCAAAGGTCGCGCGCCGCCCCGTCCGCGCGATGTGCCCGCGCACCGCCTTGAGCAGGACCGCGAGGTTATAGCGTTTGTTCACGGGCAAAAGCGCGTCGCGCAGACGGTCGTTCGGCGCGTGCAGGGAGATCGAAAGACCGACCTGCGGCAGTTCTTCCGCCATCCGCTCTATGCCCGGCGGCAGTCCGCAGGTGGAAACCGTTATATTGCGCCTGCCGATACCGAGTCCCTCCGCGTCGCCCACCGTTTCTATAAAGCGCTTCAATTCGTCGAAATTATCCAACGGCTCCCCCACCCCCATCACGACGATACGGCCGATATCCTCGCCCGTATCGAGCCGCGCGCGCAACAATTGATCCGCCATCTCGCCGGAACGCAGACCGCGCCGCAGACCGCCTAGGCCCGACGCGCAAAAGGCGCATCCCATGCGGCAGCCCGCCTGCGATGAAACGCAGATGACGTTTCCGTAATCGTAGCGCATGAACACGCTTTCCACGAGGTGTCCGTCCGCCGTTTCAAACAGGTATTTTCTGCTGCCGTCCGGCCGCGAAACCAAGACCTCGCGCGGCGTGAGCGTGAAAAGCGCCGCCGTTTCCGCGAGTATTCGCCGCAAGGCCGCGGGCAGATCCGTCATTTCATCGAACGATGAGAGTCCGCGCGCGTACATTCCGCGAAAAAGCTGCACACCGCGAAAAGGCCTTTCCCCCATATCGGAGAAAAAGCCTTTCAATTCTTCGCGTGTCATATTCTTGGGACAGAGTTTTTTTTCGTTCATCACGCCTTGGACACCACAATGCCCGTGTCGTGGCCGTTCAGATCCCAACGGGATGCGGCCTCGCCCTCAGAGAGGGAGATGGCCAGCGTTTCTTTCGCGATATACGCCGCGTGGGCCGCGACGGCGGCCCGTACCGCGTCGTCGCCCGCGTAAACGATGCGGATGCGATCCATCAGGGCAAGATCCTGCTGTTTCCTGATCTGTTGCACCTTGGAAACAAACTCCCGCATAAGGCCCTCGGACAGCAGTTCCGGCGTGATACTCGTATCGAGTATCACGAACAGGTTGTTCTCCATCGCCGCCGCGAAACCCTCCTTTGCGCTGATCCGCAGCTCGACGAAATCCTTTTCGACGCGCAGCGCTTCGCCGTCGGCCGTAAGCGTCGCAAAGCCGTCGGCCGCAAGCGTCGCGTTCAACGCGGCCGCATCCGCCTGCGCAAGGGCGGCGGCAAAGGGCTTCATGCGCGCGCCGAGCGCGGGGCCGGCGGTCTTGAAGTTCGGCTTCAGGCTGAAATCCATGTATTTGCCGAGGTCCTTCTCAAAGACGACCGCACGCACGTTCAACTCCTCCGCGATCAGCGCCGTCATGCCGCCGATCAAAGCTTCGTACTTCCCGTCCACGAGGACCTTTGCCAGGGGCTGTCTGACCTTAATGCGCTCCTTTTCGCGCGCGCCCCGCCCGAGGGCAACGAGGTCCCGAACGAGGTCCATGCGCGCCTCGAGCGCGTCGTCGAGCAGGCTCTCGTCCGGCACTGGATAGAGCGACAGGTGGACGGAGGTGTCCTCGTCCGTCAGATTGCGATACATCTCGTCGCTCAGGAAAGGCGCAAAAGGCGCGATCAGCCGCGATACGCCTTCCAGTATCTCAAAGCTTGCCGCGTACACGGATTTCTTGTCGTCGTCCGCGCGTTCCGCCCAAAAACGCCGGCGCGCGCGCCGCACAAACCAGTTCGACAGGTCCTCGATCACGAAATGCTGTATCTTGCGCACGGCTTTCATGTGATCGTAGCGATCCATTTCCTCCGTGACCGCGCGGATGAGCCTGTTGTACTTCGACAAAATCCAGCGGTCGAGTTCGGGGCGCGCCGCGCCGCGCAGATCGAAGCCCCTCGGGTCTATGCCGTCCTGATTCGCATAGAGTACAAAAAAGTGGTAGACGTTGCGCAGGGTCCCGAAGAACTTGCCCGCAAGTTCGGACAGGGCCTCCTCGTCAAAACGCGTCGGCGACCAGGCCGGCGAAGCGTAGAGCAGATACCAGCGCGTCGCGTCGGCCCCGTAGCGATCGAAAAGCGTGAAAGGATCAACGGTATTGCCCTTGCTCTTGGACATTTTCTTACCGTTCTTGTCGAGTATCAGATCGTTCACAAGGCAGTTTCCGAAAGGCGCGGCCTTTTTGACGAAGGTCGAGATCGCGAGCAGAGAATAGAACCACCCACGCGTCTGGTCTATGCCCTCGCAGATGAAATCCGCCGGAAACAGGGTTTCGTCAAAGTCCTCCGCGTTCTCAAAGGGATAATGGTGCTGGGCGAAGGGCATCGCGCCGCTGTCGAACCAGCAGTCCATAACCTCCGGTATGCGTTCCGCCGGGGCGCCGCAACGCGCGCACGCAATGCGCACCTCGTCCACATAGGGCCTGTGCAGCTCGATGCTTTCATCCGTCGGCGTCACCGCGCGGCGGACGAGTTCCGCGCGCGAGCCGATACAGGCCAAATCCCCGCAAGCGCCGCAACGCCAGATGGGAATGGGCGCGCCCCAGTAGCGGCTGCGGGAGATCGCCCAATCGTTCACGTTCTCCAGCCAGTTTCCGAAGCGCTTCTCGCCCACGAAATCTGGGAACCATCGGATGCCGGCGTTGTTTCGGACGAGCGCGTCCTTGAGCTTCGTCATCTCGATATACCAGCTCGGCTTGCTGTAATAGATTAAGGGCGTGCCGCAACGCCAGCAATGGGGATAGTTGTGCGTCATCTTCTCGCGGGCGAAGAGTTTGCCCGCGGCCGCCAGCCATTTGATGATCTCGACGCCGAGGCCGTCCTCCGCCACGAAGCGGCCCGCCCACGGTGTTTGCGTGTACCGGCCCTCCTCGTCCACGGGGTTCGGGACCGGCAGACCGTAGCGCCTGCCCGTATTGTAATCGTCCTCGCCGAAAGCCGGCGCCGTATGCACGATGCCCGTGCCGTCCTCCGTCGTCACATAATCCGCGCAGGTTACATAAAACGCTTTCTTGTCAAGCGCGACAAAGGGCATGAGCCTTTCGTACGCGGTGTATTCGAGGTCCCTGCCTTTCATGCGCGCCAGAATTTCATATCCGCCCGCGCCCAGCGTCCTGTCCGCCAAGACCTCCGCCACATAGAATACCCCGCCGCAATGCTCGCCCGCCTTTGTGACGCGGGCCTTGACGTAGTCCACATCCGGGCCGACGGTCAGAGAAACGTTGGCAGCGAGCGTCCAAGGCGTTGTCGTCCACGCAAGAAAGTATGCGTCCTCGTCCGATTTTTTGAACTTTGCGACAAGGGTGTCGGTCTTGACCTCCTTATAGCCCAGCGCCACCTCATGCGAGGCGAGCCCCGTGCCGCAACGCGGGCAGTAGGGCAGGACTTTATGCCCCTCGTAGATAAGCCCCGCGTCGAAGAATTCTTTCAATATCCACCACTCCGTCTCGATGTAATCGTTGCTCAGGGTGATGTAGGGATTGTTCATATCGGCCATGAAAGCCATGCGCTTGCTCATTTCGCGCCACATGCTTTCATATTTAAACACGGATTCCCGGCATTTCTCGTTGAACGCGCGTATCCCGTAGGCCTCGATATCTTTCTTCGCGGACAGGCCGAGCGCCTTTTCGACCTCGATCTCGACGGGCAGACCGTGGGTATCCCAGCCCGCTTTACGCTTGACCCGGAAGCCCCGCATGGTCTTGTATCGGCATACGGAATCCTTGAGCGTCCGCGCGATCACGTGATGGATGCCGGGCCGGCCGTTCGCGGTCGGCGGCCCCTCGTAGAATACGAAACGCGGCCCGCCGTCGCGGGTCGCAACGCACGCCGCGAGCAGGTCCGCGTCCTCCCAAGCCTGCGCCTGCCGGCTTTGCACGTCCGCAATCGGTTCGCCGGATAAATTCTTGAACATATTCCCCTCCCGCTCGGGCAGACAATAAAAAACCGAAGCAAAGCACGAAACCGCATATTCCCAAGCTTTCAACGGTGTGGGGGAGAATTCCCCCGACTTTGGCCGGTTGGAATTTACCGTCCGTGTCGCTTCCTAATGCAATAGGCATATTCTACTCGATACGCGCCCCGCTGTCAAGTTTTTGGCGACG
>JAITKU010000049.1 GCA_031278255.1 Eubacteriales Family XIII. Incertae Sedis bacterium
CGTATGGCGGGCGAGAGAAAGAAACAAGCACCAAAGATCAAAGATCAAGCACCAAAAATCAATGTACTATTTCAAAGACCTCGCTTGACGCGGGGTAACAAAGAAAGAAGGATAAGAGAAATGAAAACGATAAGCACAAGCAAAAAAACCATTGCGATACTGCTGGCCATCCTCATGGTCGCGGCGGTAAGCACGATCAGCGCGTTTGCGACCAGCACCAATCCTGACTACACGCAAACCAACTACATCTACATGGCGGCCAGCCTCAATGTGCCCGCGCCGTCGCATGCGCAGTCTGCGATAGTCGGCTATGACCGCTCCAACAGCAATGTGATCCTCTACACGGAGAAGATCACTTGGGGCGACCGCGATGGTTATATCAGTAGCATAGTGCTTGTGGAGAACGGTCTCAGTGTACTCAATGTGAATTCGAGCGATTACAGTGGCATGGCTACAATTCCCGCTACTGCGAACACGTTTATTCCCGTTTACAGCATGACCATAACATTCTTGGATGGGCAGGAGCCTTCGCACATGCCTTTGTCGAATGTCTATCTGTATTTTAACAATTAAGTCATAACTCGTTATCACCCGCCAGAAAATGCACAATTGCGTTTTGGCGGAGCGACAAAGAAAAGGACCTTTGCATGGCTTCGCACAGCGTCGCAAAAGGCGGAGGCCCTTTTCTTTTTTATCCTTGCTTCATTGATAATCATGGAATAACAGAAAGTGATGCGATATGATGAAAAAGAAATGGATGTCCTTCCTCTTGACCCTCGCGCTGTTCTTCCCCGTCTTTCCCCCCTTCGCCGCTGCGGCAAGCGCGGATAGTGCGGGTTTGAGCGCGGGCACGTATTCCGTTCCCCTCGCGTTTTTCTATTGCAACACGATAAACACGGTTTACGGAAAGGAACAATCCACGAATGCGCAAACGCTCAATCGTGTTCAAATGTACGAAAGGGCGACGGTGACGGTGAACGATGCCGGCGAGGTCGCCGTGAGAATACCCTACCACAGTTTTAAGTTCTTCCAACCGGAAAACGGCGGATTCATTCAGGCGGTGGATCCCGGCAAGATGGAAGACGTCAAAGCCGTTTCGACCGGAATCGAAGGTTTGAAAGCCGGATATTTTGACAATTACACCACGGTGGCGGCCGCGATCACAGCCGGCGGAAAGACGCCGGCGGATATATTGAGTGCGGACAACAATTCATATTTTCTGGGCGAAGACAAATTCCAAACCGTACCCGCGCTCGAAGGAAGCGTAGAGCACGACATGAATATGGGATACATCACGCTGCGGCTGGACAGTTTACCCGACAGCTTGTATCTGAAAACCATGGCTCCGTTGCGTCAGATGACTTCCGCAGGCATTTTGACGTGCGGTATCCGGATAGACTTTATGCCGTCCCTCGCGATTCCCATACCGGAGGCTTCGACGTACTTTAGCGATGAACCGAAAGAAATGTTCACAAATTGGACCAACGTCACTCTTGAATGGAGCGCAGGAAATCCCTATAGCCCGGGCAGAAATGCAGCGTTGGGTCGCGGAGCGCTAAATGCGATGATCGCAGAAAAAGCGTCTGTTGCGAAGAATGCGAACGGCACACTGACGGCGACTTTTGCGCTCGCGGAGGGCGCGTCCGTCCATGCCGTCAGCCGCGCCGTTTCGCGCAACGTCACCACCGACGGCGGTCTTGCGATTAATGCCGACCTTGCCTACGGACAACGTATTCTGTCCGAGCAATACAATACGGAATTTGAACCCGTGGAGGTGGAAGACACAGGCGGCAAGAGAAGCTTCAGCCTCACCTATGCGGATTTGGAACAAGGGGTCTTGCTGCGCGTTCAGACGGCGGAAACGCCTGGATCCATCATAGAAAACAATATAGTGGTCGGATATGTATATGATTATTACGCGTGGCTGCGCCTCGACGCGGAAAGTCCGGCACCTGCGGGTTCGTTAACGAATAACGGAGTGACGATTTCATATTCTGCGGGCATCGTTCCCGCCAACGCTGCATTCACGGCAACGACGCTCACCGAATCGTGGAACGCCGAAGCCTATAATAAGTATCGAGGAATTGCTCATACCACACAATATTATCAAACTTATGCAAATTTTTATGCACTCTCGCTTCAGGGTACAGGCAGTGGCAATATCACATTGCCCGCAGGTGATGTTTCGCTTACATTTACCGTGCCGTCGAGCTGGAATATGGAGAAACTTATCTTTCTGCGGCTTACAAGCGATTCGGTTTCCACGAATATGTCCGGAGCCACGCTTGACAAGACGCAAAGGACGCTGACTTATAGGCTTGGGGCCGGAGATGACATTTACAATACGGTGTACTTCCTCGCGCAGCAAGCCACACCCATCAACATATCGAGTGGCTTGGCGGACGGGCTGTACGATGTGGATGTCCTTCTTTTGCACAAGGACTATTTCCAGCCGTCCATGAGCGCCGGGGTCATCAAGGACAACAAGGGATACTTGGAAGTAAAGGACGGCAAAGGGAAGCTGTTCTTCACCATGCGCGGCATTCTCCCGAAGGTTTCGGGCGGGGATATCGGCGGAAATCTGACGCAGATATTCACGCTCGACGGAGTGAGAACGCTGGCCGATCCCTCCAAGAAGGCCGAAACGGAATACCTCAGCTTTTACACGAACGAGGCGGGCGACAGCATCTACGCGGATGATATGGCGGCGGCGGACAGGGTGGCATATCCGAAAACGCTGTCCTTCTCGCTTGTCGAGCCCCTAGACGATATCTATTGGCTGTCGTTCATCGTTCCGCCCATGGGGTATTACGAAACGCCCGTGCGGCTGCTCGTCAAAAAGGCCACGAAGCTTGCGGACGCCGCGAACAATCCCTTGGCCGGCTACGACAAGTCCGTCATCCTCGCGGCCATAAACGACGCGGGGAACGCGATAGCCGCGCTCGACGCGACGGCGGACGCGGAGCGCATCGCGGGGATCCAAACCGCAATCGCCTCGGCGCAAGCGGCTTGGGCCGACGCGAGCATCGACACCGACGCGGAAATCGTCGCCGCGCGCGACGCGCTGCGCGCTGCGGTCGGCGATACAGACACGGGCGTCGAGGATTACGGCAAGATCGGCGACACGACGAGCGAGCTCGCGGCGGGAAGCTATGACATCGATGCCGAGCTGTGGAATTTCAGCGAGAACAAGCCCTCGATGGGCAACGGCGCCCTGAAGGCGTCCAAGGTCACGGTTGCCGCCCCGGGCGAGGCGACCCTGCATCTGGAGTTCGGCGCGCTGACCTGGGGGGATTTCACGGGGCATTTGCAAAATCTGTGGCTGGCGACCGACATTGTCAAGGATGAAGACGGCATAATTCAAAGCTATGGCAGGACGCCGACCACGATCCTTTCCACCTACGCGGGCACGGCCGACGCGACGGATCTGCACGGGCCGAGGGCGAACGGATACGACACACAGGTCCCGAGTGCGTATCCGAAGGAGATAAGCCTTCCGATAACGGTGGGTCGGGCTTACACGGATGTCGTCGTGTTTGTGCCCGTCATGGACGCGATTTCGGCGGGAAGCGGCACACAGCTCGCGCGGATCCGCATCGATTGGACCGCCCTCGGTCTTGCGCAGATAAAAGAGGTTACGCCCGCGCCCCTTGCACCGGCGACCGCCGTCGCGGCCGGGACGGCCTCCGCCGCAGTCGATGAAACCGCCGTCGCGGCCGTAATCGCCGCCGCGAAAGCGGGATACTCCGAGGGAGAACTCGTCCCCAAGATTTCGGAGGTGACGGTCAATGTCGCGCCCGCCTCCGGCGACGCGTACACAGCCGTCAAGCTGGATGTTTCCGTTGATGCCGTCGAGGCCGTCATAGCGGAAGACGCGAAGCTCACCGTGAACAGCGACATTGGGACTGTGACGCTCGTCAAGGATGCGCTTGCGGAGATCCTGTCCGGCGCGCCGAGTGATGCCGCGAGCGTTGCGATCCGTATTTCGGCGGACGCGAGCGCGGCCCTGACCCCCGCGCAGGCGAGCGCCATACCGGCGGACAAGGTGCCCTTCGCGATTGAGATAAGCGTGGACGGCGCATCGGTGACGGGCGAGCTCGCGAGCGAGATCGCCGTTACGATCCCCTACGCCAAAGCGCCCGCCGAAGGCAAGAAACTCGTCGTGTACTACGTCGCGGCGGACGGAAGCAAGACGAAGCACGACGCAAGCCACGACACGGCAAAAGGCAAGCTGACCTTCACGACGGACAGAATCTAAGTCGGGGCGCGGGGGGACGCCGTTCGGCGTCCCCTTGCCTCCGCCGAAATCGACTAGTCGGGACGCCGAACGGCGTTCCTTCCCCACGGAATGAGAGGATGAAACCTTGCGATTGAAAAAGATTCTCATGATTTTGCTCGCCCTGCTCACAATCTGCGCGGCCTTCGCTCCGGCCGCGTCCGCGGAGGGCGGCGGCGTGTTCTACGTGGACG
>JAITKU010000125.1 GCA_031278255.1 Eubacteriales Family XIII. Incertae Sedis bacterium
GAGAGGATGCTGTCCCCCGCCAGCAAGCCCTCCTTTTCGGCGGCGCCGCCCGGCAGGATCTCCACGATGATCAGATAGCCTTCGTCGTTCATGGAAATCGTGGCGCCGATGCCGGAAAACTCACCCTGCGTGCTCTCCGACTGCCTGCGGTATTCATCGGCCGTGTAATAGACCGTGTACCGGTCGCCGAGGCTCGCGAACATCCCCTTGTACGCGCCGGTCTCCAAAACGCCGTCCGGCACGGTCAGATAATAGTTCTCCCGAATATACGCGTCGAAGTCGATCAATTTTCTGTAATTCTCCTTATACGCGTCGTATTCCTCATACGCGGCCTTCGATACGATGCGGGCGCCGCCGCCCGCGACGCCCAGACCCAGCTTGAGGCCGATGCCGAACACGGCCATCCCCGCGAAAAAGACAAGCGCCAACAGGAAAGAAAAATTGCGCTTCTTTATGATAAACATGCAGAACCTCCGTCACATTTCCCTATATCACATGTTCTACCTTGAACTGTATGCGCTCTTTGCCCTTATAGACATCCACAATGGGGCAGCCGAACAGCGAAACGGCCTTCCCGGACGAGAGCGCGTCGTAATACGCGTCGGCGCGGCCGAAGAGCACGCATCGTACGCCGCTCGCGCTGAATTTCAAAACCTGTCCCTGATTCCCCATGCGCGTCAGATTCGAAACGACTTGTCCGCGCATCGCCAGCAGGGGCGCGGGGTTTCCGTTTCCGAAGGGTTCGAGCGTGTTCAGCTGCTCGATGAAGGCGGGGGATATCTCGTCCGGCTCGATCTCCGCATCCGGCTCGGGCTGCGTGGGCGTCAGCAGATCGGGCGCGCGCGCGAACAACGCGTTCATATCGTCGGTGAGCATCGCGCAAAAGCGCTTCTCATGCACCGCGTCCATGAGAAAGCCGCAGGCCATCGCGTGTCCGCCAAACTTCTCGAACATGTCCCCGTGCTTCTGCAACAGACCGTACATGTCCACGCCGGAGACGCTTCTGCCCGTTCCCTTCAAATAGGAACGCCCCGGCGAATCCCCGGCGCTCTTTGTCAATATGATCACGGGCTTGTTGTGCTTTTCCTTCAGCTTTCCCGCGACGATGCCCGTGATGCCCTCATGCGCGTCGCCCGCGTTGATCACGCCGATGGGCGCTCCCTCCGCGAATATGCGCGCGGCGATCCTGTCGCAGATCGCGAACACCTTTTCCTGCACCCTCTTGCGCTTGGCGTTGTGCGCGAGCAGCTCACCGGTCACGCGCTCGATCACGGCGGCATCGTCGGTGAGCAGCAGCTCGACCACGTCCTGCGCCTCCCCCATGCGTCCCGCCGCGTTTATGTGCGGCGCTATGATGAAAGCCACCTGTTCGGAATTGATTGTCCTGCCCGCGAGTCCCAGCCTTTGAATCAGCTTGCACAGACCGGGGCGGCGCGTGTGGTTCAGCGCCCGAAGGCCGTACTTCGCCAGCGTGCGGTTCTCGTCGATGAGCGGCACGATATCCGCGATGGTCGCCAGACCCACGAGGTCGAGCGCGCCATTCAACATGCCCTTGGGCAGGGAGAGCTTGCGTTGCAGGGCCTGCGCGAGCTTGAACGCCACGCCGCAGCCCGCCAGACCCGTGAAGGGATAGCGCTCCCCTTCCTGCTTGGGGTTGATGATCAGGCAGTCCGCCGCCCGTCCCTCTATGTTGTGATGATCCGTGACGAGCATCTCAAGGCCGATGGACCGGCCGTACAGGACCTCCTCCGCGGAAACACTGCCGCAATCCACCGTGATCACCACGCGACCGCCCGCGGCCGCGATGTTGCGAAGCGCCTCCTTGTTCAAGCCGTAGCCCTCGGAAAAGCGCGAGGGAATATACCAGCTCACCTTGTCCGTGACAAAGCGCAGCACGCGCACCAAGAGCGCGGCCGACGCGATGCCGTCCACGTCGTAATCCCCGTACACGCAGATGGGCTTGCCCGCATCGATTGCGGACAACACGAAATCCACCCCTTCCCGCATATTGCGCAGAAGGAATGGATCGTATGTTTTCGACGGTTTGTCGGAAAGAAACTCCGCAACGTCGCCGGGCGCCGTAATCCCCCTGCGACGCAGTATCCGGGCAATGACGGGATGCATGTGGGTCATGGACTCACCCATTGCGTCGGGTTCTGGTATTCACCGTTCACGCGCACCTCGAAATGACAGTGCGGACCCGTCGAGTTTCCGGTCGAGCCGGCGTAGGCAATCGTCTGCCCCTGTGCCACGACCGCGCCCTCCGACACCGCGAGGCTGCTGTTGTGCGCGTACAGCGTCACGATCTTGCCGCCGTGGTCCACCATGATCACATTGCCGTAGCTGTTGTTCCAGCCCGCCATGATGACGGTGCCGCCGTTGGAGGCGACGATCGGCGTGCCCGTGGGACAGGGGATGTCTATGCCCGTGTGCATCTTGGGAACGCGCAGCGTCGGATGGTTGCGCACACCGAATTGCGAGGAGAGTCTGGAGTAGCCCGGGACGGGCCAACCCATCGCGCCGCCTATGAAATCCTGCGAACCCATCTTCTTTAGGATCTCCACCGTGATCCGGTTGGCTTCCTCGTTCAGCTCGTCCAGCATCTGCGAGAGGCGCTTGTTTTCCTCGGAAACCTCTCCGCGCGCGACCGCGGCCGCGTTCTTGTCGGCCGTTATCTCGTTCTGCTTGCTGATGCGGGCGGTCTGCTTGGCCACAAGCTGCTGCCGCAGCCGTTCCAGCTCCTTCTTCTGCGCGTCGATGCCCGCGTA
>JAITKU010000168.1 GCA_031278255.1 Eubacteriales Family XIII. Incertae Sedis bacterium
CCCCACTGACGCCTATGTTTTGAGGGGCGGCGGGCGAAGCCCTTGTCCCCTCAAAACATCCGTTCAACAATTGAAGTGCGCCTTTGGCGCTTCAATTTTGGACGGAGCCAAAATTGAACCGTAACGCAAAATCCGTTCAAATATCGCGCGCCGGAAGCCTTTTCAGTCTGGCGAAGCGCGGCAGACCGTTTTCCGTTTCAAGCGCCGTTTCGCCTTGGATCAGCGGCAGGGCGTAATCGATAAAGGGTTGCAGCAACCCGTTGCCCGCCGCGTTGATCCACGCGCGCGGCACTTTCTTCTCCGCGTTGGCCACGTCCGCGAGGTCCGCGAGCGTCGTTTCGCAGCTGTACGCGGGACCCTCGCCCCGCACAAAGGCGACCATCTTGTCGCCGGCGCCGGCTTCGGCCGCTTCAAAGGCCGCGCGCCCCGCCGTATACGCCTCCTCGATATCCGCGGCCGACGCGATGTGGGCGGCGCAGCGCTGCAAGAGGGAGAACTCGATGCCCCGCGCCTTGACGCCGATCTTCGTATGCGCGAAATTCGCGAGACTCACGGCCAGCCCGCCCATCTGCGCGTGGCCGAAAACATCCTTGCCCCTGCTCATGTCCGAGAAATAGGATGAGATGTAATCGCCGTTTTTGTCGCGAATGCCCTCCGAGACCGCAACCACGATATCGCGGTTCTTCCCCTGCGCCCGCGCGACATCCTCGATGAAATCCGCGAGATCAAAGGGAATCTCGGGCAGATATATCAAATCCGGCCCAAGCCCCTCGCCGCACGCCAACGCGGAAGCCGCGGTCAGCCAGCCCGTGTTTCTTCCCATGATCTCCAGCACGGTCACGGAACCCCTGTCGTACACCTTGGCGTCCAAACTCACCTCCATGCAGGCAGTCGCCACGTACTTGGCCGCGCTGCCGTAGCCGGGGCAATGATCCGTCAGCGCCAAATCGTTGTCGATGGTCTTGGGTATGCCGATAACCCTGCACGCATAATCGTTCTGCGCCAAAAACGCGCTGATCTTGCTGCAGGTGTCCATGGAATCGTTGCCGCCCGCGTAGAAGAAATATCGGACATCGTACTTCCTGAACACGTCCAACAAGCGCCGGTAATCCGTATCGTCCGTCATAAAATCGGCGAGCTTGTAGCGGCAGGAGCCCAGCACGGCCGAGGGTGTGTACTTCATGCGCGCGAGTTCCGCCGGGTCCTCGCGCGCCAGATCGCAGAGCCTGTCGTCCAGCACGCCCGTAATGCCGTGGGTCGCGCCGTAAACCCCGCCGATGCAATCCGATCGCAAGGCCGCCTCGACACAGCCCAGCACACTCGCGTTGATAACCGCCGTGGGGCCGCCGGACTGCCCGATTATACAGGAACCTTTCAGTTTTTCCATTGTATTTTTCTATCCTTTTCTTTTGTCTTTTCTAGTCCGTCTCCTCGCCCTTTTGCAAAGCAATCGCGCCGCCCCGCGCCATCGCCGCGATCTCATAGCCCGCCAGCAGTTCCACGAGAAGATCTATCTTCTCCGGCCGGTCGCTGTGTTCCAGCATGAGCGTCGTAGGCGAGATGTCCACGATCTCGCAGTCCATGATCTTGGCGAGGTCTATGATCTCGCCGCGCTGCTCCTTGGACAGGCGAATCTTGATGAGAATGAGTTCCCGCCGCATCGCGTCCGCATCGTCGAGGCGCTTCACACGCACGACATCCATAAGCTTTTCCAGCTGCTTCACCGCTTCATCGGCCACGTACTCGTCGCCCTCGACGACGACCGTCATGCGCGTGATGTCGTGGTTGCTCGTAGGCCCCGCCGTAATGCTGTCTATGTTGAAGCCCCTGCGCGCGAGCAGCACCGAAATGCGGGACAATACGCCCGGTTTGTTCTCCATGACCACTGAAATCGTATGTTTCATAACCTCTTTCGCGACGCCCTCGCAAGGCGCCGCACACCTCCTTCCAAGACTTATCATATCACAGGGGTTTTCGCGTGTACACAAATATTTCGCGTTTTTGCGGGGCCGCGTGAAAAAAATGCTTGTCCCGGACGCTCGTTTTTACTATAATAGTATCAATCGGTACAGCGGGCAAATTTCGCTTTTTCGGGGGCTTGCCGCCGGGAGGATCCGCCGTCTGCGGCGCCGGTTTCATTCGCACAGCTTGGAAGCGCGCAAACGCGCGTTCGCTCCGGAGGGATTTATGATCGAGATTCGTTGGCACGGTCGCGGCGGACAGGGCGCCAAGACTGCGGCCTTGCTCCTCGCAGATGTCGCGTTTTCGACGGGCATGTACGTACAGGGCTTCCCCGAGTACGGCCCGGAGCGCATGGGCGCGCCCATAACGGCGTACAACCGGCTGGACGACAAGCCCATTCGCATACATTCCAACATATACTTTCCGGATATCGTCGTGCTGGTGGACGAAAGCTTGGCGGAATCCGTCGATGTGACGGCCGGACTCAAAAACAACGGCTCCGTCGTGGTCAACACGACGCAAAAGCCCGAAAAGGTCCGCGGGATGTTCGCGGGCTGCGCGGGTGCGGTCTACGCCATAGACGCGCGGGACATCTCGCTGCGCTGCCTCGGCAGAAACCTGCCCAACACGCCGCTTCTCGCCGCCGTCGTCCGTATCGCGGGCATTATGGAGGAGAAAGCTTTTCTGGACAATATGAAAGAATCGTTCGCGCATAAATTCTCGACGAAGCCCGAGGTCGTAGAGGGAAATATGAACGCGGTACGCGAGGCGTGGAGGGGGGCGATTCTCCTTTGAAAAAGAACCTGATGGCGCGCATGACGGCCGATGCCGGGTGGCGGACGCTCAGCCCCGCCGCGCAGGTGTTCGGGGAGGGCAATTCCGAATTCTTCCTCACCGGCGAGTGGCGCACGGAAACGCCCGTCTGGAAGCGGGAGCAATGCAAGCAGTGTCTGCTCTGTTTTCCCGTATGCCCGGACAGTTCCGTTCCCATCGAAAGCGGCAAGCGCGTCGACTTCGATTTCGACCATTGCAAGGGTTGCGGGATCTGCGCCAAGGCCTGTCCTTTCGGCGCCATATCGATGCAATCGCCGGGACCGGGATGAGGAGGGGCAGATGAGCAAAAGAGACAGGCTTTCCGGCAACGAGGCGGTGGCCGCGGCCATCCGCCAGATCAACCCCGATGTGGTGGCGGCCTTTCCCATCACGCCCTCGACGGAGATTCCGCAATATATCTCGTCCTTTAAGGCGGAGGGGCTTATCGATACGGAATTCATCACCGTGGAATCCGAACACAGCGCGATGTCGGCCTGCATAGGCGCGAGCGCGGCGGGTGTCCGCGCGATGACGGCCACGAGTTCCGCGGGCATGGCGCTGATGTACGAACTGCTCTATGTGGCGGCCTCCGACCGGCTCCCCATCGTCATGGCCGCCGTCAACCGGGCGCTCTCGGGTCCCATCAACATCAACGCGGACCACTCCGACTCCATGGGCGCGCGGGACGCGGGATGGATACAGATCTACAGCGAAAACGCGCAGGAAGCCTACGACAACATGCTGATGGCGCATCGCATCGCCGAGCATCCCGACGTGATGCTGCCCGTCATGATCTGTCAGGACGGCTTCATCACGAGCCACGCCGTTGAAAACATCGTGACGGAGGACGACGCGTTTGTAAAGAAATTCGTCGGGGAATACAGACCTGTGAAATATCTTTTGAACCCGCGGGAGTCCCTCGGCGTGGGTCCCTACAGCGTTTCCGTATACTACATGGAGATAAAGCGTCAGCAGTTTGAAGCCATGCAAAACGCGCGGCGCGTTATCGCGGAGGTATCGGCCGAATTCACGTCCTTGACGGGCCGCGTCTACGCGATGTTCGAGGCCTACCGCATGGACGACGCGGAGCTTGCCGTCCTTTTGATGAGTTCGTCCGCCGGGACCGGCAAGGTCGCCGTGGATGCCCTGCGGGAGCGCGGCGTCAAGGCCGGACTCGTCAAGCTGCGCGTGTTCAGGCCCTTCCCCGCGGAGGTGCTTCCGGACGTTTTGGGGGGCGTCAAAGCGCTCTGCATCATGGACAAGAGCGACGGCTTCTCGGGCTGCGGCGGACCGCTCGGCGCGGAGGTCCGCGCGGCGCTGTACGGCAAGGCCGACGGCATCCGAACGATCAACTGCGTCTACGGTCTCGGCGGACGGGATGTCCGCGTCGAGGATTTTTACGAGATATTCGACGAGTTGGCGCGCATGGCGGGAGGGGCAAAGGCGCCCGACTGCCGTTACCACGGCGTCAGGGAATAA
The DNA here is from genome assembly GCA_031278255.1 of Eubacteriales Family XIII. Incertae Sedis bacterium. Taxonomy (GTDB): domain Bacteria; phylum Bacillota; class Clostridia; order Peptostreptococcales; family Anaerovoracaceae; genus JAITLA01. The sequence continues at coordinate 4,255 of JAITKU010000168.1, forward strand.
AACCGGCGAAAACCCGCGCGGGGCCGCGCGTCGGCCCGCGTATGCGCGAACGGCGGCCGCGCCGGATTTTTTGCCGAAAGGCGCAATCGCGTTTTCGGCGAACCGGCGGCGGGCGATCGCACGCAAAATGGAGAATGATACAAATGGCATACAACACCTACAGTCTGAAAGAGGCGGCGGGTCGCCCCGAGCGTTTCGTCGCCGGCCATCGCATGTGCGCCGGCTGCGGGAGTCCCGTAGCCGTTCGCGCCGTGATGCGGGCGCTGCGCCCGGAGGATAGAGCCGTGGTCTGTTCCGCCACAAGCTGCCTCGAGGTTTCGACCTGCACCTATCCCTACACCTCTTGGAACGATTCTTTCCTGCACACGGCTTTTGAGAACGCGGCCGCCTCGATAGACGGCGTTGAGGCCGCCTACAGGGCATTGAAAAAGAAAGGCCGACTGAAAGAAAATTACAAATTCATCACTTTCGGCGGCGACGGAGGCACCTACGACATCGGTTTTCAATCCCTCTCCGGCGCGATGGAACGCGGCACGGATATGGTTTACGTCTGTTACGACAACGAAGCCTACATGAACACGGGCATACAGCGCTCCTCTTCGACGCCGATCTACACGGACACCACCACCTCGGCCGCGGGCGCGAAGTCGAGCGGCAAGCCCCAATTCAAAAAGGATTTGACCAAGATCATGGCCGCGCACAATATTCCCTATGTGGCGCAGACCACCTTTATCGGAAATTTCAAGGATATTCACAGGAAGGCGGAAACGGCCGTGTACACCGAGGGTCCCGCCTTTCTCAACGTGCTGGCGCCCTGCCCCAGAGGATGGCGCTACCCGGAATCCGACCTGATGGAGATATGCAAACTCGCCGTGGAAAGCTGCGTATGGCCGCTTTTCGAGGTTATAGACGGCGAATGGGTCCTGAACTACGAACCCAAGAAGAAGCTGCCCGTCAGCGAATACCTGAAAGTACAGGGCCGGTTCAAGCACCTCTTTGAAAAGGGCGCCGAGCATTTGATCGAACGCATTCAAGACGATATCGACCGCAGATGGGAGGATTTGATCAACCTCTGTAACCTATCATGATGCGAACAATACGAGAAAAACTGAACCATTACCTCTTTTCGGACGATCTCCCGCTGCAGGGGCGGATGCTGAACCTCATCTGCGCCTTTGGGTTTTGCGCCGTCGCGATCGCCACGCTTGCGCACGTCTTTGAGGACTCTTCCCCTTACGCGATATATATCATGTTCGCGATGATGGCGATCATCGTTATCGTAACATGGCTGTTCAACAAGTACCGGCGTTACGAGTTCGGAAGCTTTCTCGCGGTGCTGGCTTTCGGCGACATCCTGTTCCCCTTGCTCTTCTATGTAACGGGCGGTTCAAACGGCGGCATGGCCGCTCATTTTGTGTTGGGCATTACCCTGTGCTTCATGCTGGTGCAGGGCAAGCGCCTCGTGTTCCTCGTCATACTCCAAATCGCCGTGGTATTCGCCTGCTACCTGACGAACGTATTCCATCCGGAGATATTCCCTCCGCTCACGGATTATCAAAGATATCTCGACATCCTGCAAACCATACTCACCTCCGGGCTGTTCATCGGCTTTGTTCTCATCTTCCAGATGCGCATATACCGCGATGAGAAGAAGAAAGCCACCGACGCGATGAAAGCGAAATCCGAGTTTCTCGCCGGCGTTTCGCATGAAATCCGCACGCCGCTGAATGCCATCATCGGTCTCGGAGAACTCGAAATGCGCAAGGATCTGCCGACCGATACCTTGGATAATTTAGCAAAAATGCAAAATTCAGGCAATACCTTGCTGGGTATCATCAACGATCTCCTCGATATATCCAAGATAGAATCCGGGCGCTTCGAGATGGCGCCGGCCGAATACGACCTCCCCAGCATGATCAACGACACCGTAAGCCTGAATATCGTGCGCATCGGCAGCAAGCCCATCGATTTTGTACTCAAGCTCGCGGACGACTTGCCCGTGCGTCTCTTCGGCGACGAATTGCGCATCAAGCAGATCCTGAACAATCTCCTGAGCAACGCGTTCAAATACACGCGCGAGGGCAAGGTCACGCTGTCCTTGGAGGGCCGGCGCGACGGCGACGCGTTTTGGCTGATCTGCAGGATCAGCGATACGGGCATAGGCATTCGCAAGGAGGATATCGGCCGGCTGTTCACCGAATACAACAAACTCGACATGACGAGCAACCGCCACATCGAGGGCACGGGACTCGGGCTTTCCATCTGCAAAAACCTCGTGGAGATGATGGGCGGACGCATAGAGGTGGAGAGCGTCTACGGAGAGGGCAGCGTTTTCACGGCCGACATGCGGCAGCGTCTCGTGACCGACGCGGTCATAGACCGCGCCACGGCGGAGAACCTCAAGTCGTTCAACTACAATCTCGAACGCAACAAGCGCAGCAAGAATCTGATTCTGACGCAGATGCCCTACGGCCGCGTCCTCGTGGTCGATGATGTTGTTACGAATCTCGATGTCGCAAAGGGAATCCTGCTGCCCTACGGACTGACGGTGGACTGCGTGAGCAGCGGGCGCGAGGCCGTAAAGCTGGTGCGCGCGGGAAACCCGCGCTACGATCTGATCTTCATGGATCATATGATGCCGGAAATGGACGGCATCGAAACCGTGCGCATCATTCGCGAGGAAATCGGAACGGACTACGCGCAAAAGGTGCCGATCATCGCGCTCACCGCAAACGCGCTGGCCGGAAACGACGATATGTTCAAAGCCCACGGCTTTCAGGACTTCCTGTCCAAGCCCATCGATATCATGAAGATGGACGTTGCCCTGAACGCGTGGATCAAAAACGCGGCGCGCGAAAAAGCCTACCGCGAAGCGTCCGCGAACGGCGATGAAAGCGGCGCGGCGGAGGCGGCGCCCGCACAAGCGCGGGCGGCCGGCGAAGCGCAAAACGGCGCGGCGCAAAAGCCGAAAAAAGCCCTGACGGAGCAAGGGATAGAGGGTCTGGATATCGCGGACGCCCTGCGCCGTTTCGGCGGCAAGGAAAGCATATTCATTACGATACTGCGCTCCTTTGTAAACAGTATGCCCGCGCTGCTCGACCGGTTCGGCGTTTGCGACGCGGACGGCCTTTCCGACTACACGATCACCGTACACGGGATCAAGGGCAGCTGCCGGAATATAGGCGCGAAAGCGCTCGGCGACGAAGCGGAAGCCCTAGAAACAGCCGCGAAAGCCGGGGATCTGGACAAGATTCGCGCGGGAACGGACGCGCTCATCGCGGGCGTCCGGCGCCTGATCGCGGACATCGACGCCGCGCTGAACACATAGGAATCGGACGGGGGCGCATTTGCACGGCAGGACCGCTTGTTTTCGGGCGGTCTTGCTTTTTTTGTTTTTTTGAAAAAACGCTTGACGCGCGCGCGCGAACCTGATATGATTCCAATATCAAATTGATATTATATGGATATCAGGGTACCGCTTGGGCCGCTCGGCGGCGGAAAGGAGTCTTGAATGAAAAACGTGAGAACATCGCACAGCGAGGAGAAGAAAGCGGCGGCCGCAAGCGGCATGCTCATGCTGATCCTCTTTTGTATCCTCAGCCTGCTCATGATCGTCGGCATCGTGGGCTTCCTGCGCGGCTTCGCGTTCTACGTCTACCAGTTCGCGGAGGTCGTCGCGCTCGTCCTTTTGTTCATCGGCCTCTTCGTCCTCATGCCC
>JAITKU010000213.1 GCA_031278255.1 Eubacteriales Family XIII. Incertae Sedis bacterium
CTACATAGGCTTCATGGAATCGCGCAAACGCTCGGTGCGTGAGGAAGCTTTCAAGACCATGTACGAGGCCTATCACAAGCTGCGCAACACCCTCGCCGCCACATACGGTTTCAACACAAAGACGGACGTCGTAATGGCGCGCATTCGCAGATACCCCTCCGCGATAGAGGCGGCGCTGTCGGGCGACAACATCCCGCTTTCGGTCTACGACAATCTGATCCTTGCGGTAAACGACAGGCTCGGGGTCCTGCACAGATACCTCGAACACAAGCGCCGGCTGCTCGGCGTCGATACGCTGCACATGTATGACGTTTACGCGCCCGCGGTGCCCGGACGGGAAGAAAAGCTGCCCTATGCGGAAGCCCTGCGCATCATGCGCGCCGGACTCGCTCCGCTCGGCGACGCGTATCTCGACGCGGCGGAGCGGGGCGCCGCGGACGGCTGGATCGACGTGTTTGAGAACGAGGGAAAGACGAGCGGCGCCTATTCTTTCGGCAGCTACGACAGCAAGCCTTTCATCCTGCTGAACTATAACGACAGGTTGAAAGACCTGTTTACGCTCGTGCATGAGATGGGCCACTCCATGCACGCTTGGTACACGCGCAAAACGCAGCCTTTCGTATACGGCGGGCATTCGATCTTTACGGCGGAGGTGGCCTCCACCGTGAACGAGTCGCTGCTGATGCAACATCTCATAGCGGGCGCGCGGGATCCGGGCGAAAAGAAATACCTGCTCTGCATGTACATCGAGGAATTTCGCACGACGCTCTTTCGCCAGACGATGTTCGCGGAGTTTGAACGCCTCACGCACGCGAGCGTCGAGCGCGGTGAGGCCCTGACGGCGGACCTGCTTTCGCGGGAATACTTGGCCCTGAACAAAAAATACTTCGGCGAGGCCGTGGTCAGCGATGAAGCCATCGCCGCGGAGTGGGCGCGCATTCCGCATTTCTACCGCGCCTTTTACGTCTATAAGTACGCCACGGGCTTTTCGGCGGCGACGGCGATCGCGAAGCGCTTGCTCACGGGCGGCGCGGCGGCGCGCGACGCCTACATCGCTTTCTTGAAAACGGGCGAAAGCGACGATCCGATCGAACTGCTCAAGATCGCGGGCGTGGACATGAGCGAGCCGGCGCCCGTGGCGCAGGCGATGGACACCTTTGAATCGCTTGTGGACGCCTTGGAAGAGATGCTGTGACAAAGACGGGGGCTTATGACTGTGAGGGATGCGCAAAACGGTAAGATCAGCATATTCGCGAAAGGCGACGACGCTTCGGCGGAGATCGGGAGCAGCTTCGGCACCAAGCTGAAAAACGCGGGCTTCACGGTCGTTCCGCATTTTGACGAAACGGTCGAACTCATCGTTTGTATCGGCGGCGACGGTTCCCTGCTCAATACGCTCGCCGCGCTGCGTTTTCCGAGTACGCCCATAATCGGCGTCAACACGGGACATCTCGGTTTCTTTCAGGAACTGCAGCCCGTAGAACTCGACGAATTCATCTTCAGATACAAAGAAAAGCAATTCGTTATACAGGAGCTGAAAACCCTGCGCGCGCGCGTCGTCGGCGCGGACGGCGACGCGGACGTCCTGCTCGGCCTGAACGAAATCTCGATCCACGGCGCGCATTCGCGCGTGGCCGATTTGAACATATTCATAGGCGACAGCTTCATCGAAACCTTTCGCGGCGACGGGATTCTCGTATCGACGCCCGCCGGCAGCACGGCCTACAACTACGCGCTCGGGGGCAGCATCGTGGACCCGCGGCTCGATCTCCTGCAGATCACGCCGATCGCGCCGATCAACAACTCCGCCTACCGCTCCTTTACGTCGAGCGTGCTGTTGCCGCCGCACCTTTCCGTCAACGTGTTCCCCGAGTTCGTGCGGGAGCCCGATATTCTGGTCGCGGCCGACGGCGCGGAACGCACCTACGCGGCGGTCAAGCAGATACACGTCGCGTTTTCCGGTGAAACGGTACGGTTGCTGCGCTTCCCGCACTACGATTTTTGGAACAAGGTAAAGCAGAAGTTGCTGTGATGGAGAGATACGACCTCATATATAAGCAGGACGAGGCGGACACGCGCTTTTGCGTCCGCGAAATACTGAAAAGACGCCTCTCTGTTTCGACGCGTTTGTTGCGGCGTTTAAAATACGGCGGCGGGGTATACTGCAACGGCCTCCCCGTCAAAATGAACGCCCGCGCCGCGGCGGGAGATGTCATCACGGTGCTGTTTCCCGCGGAGGAAAGCGGCTTTGTGCCCGAACCCATTCCGATCCGCGTCGTGTACGAGGACAAGGATCTGCTCGTGATCGACAAGCAGGCCGGTTTCGTCGTCCATCCGACGAAGGGACATCCCGCGCACACGATCGCGAACGGTCTTATGCAGCGCATGGAGAGCGGCGGCGAACGCTATAAGATACGCTTCGTCAATCGTCTCGATATGGATACGACGGGGCTTCTCATCGTCGGGAAGAACGCGTACTGTCAGGAGGACTTCGCGCGGCAGGCGGCGGAAAACAAGGTTACAAAGCGTTACGAGGCGATCGTGACGGGCCTTGTGGAGGCGGACGCGGGACGGATCGCGCTGCCGATCGGCAAGGCCGCGGAGGACGCATTGCGGCGCGTCGTCCGGGCGGACGGTTTTCCCTCCGAAACGCGCTATCGCGTCTTGGAACGCTTCGCGTGCGGGCGCGGATATACGCACCTCGAACTCGAACTCGGAACGGGACGAACGCACCAGATACGCGTCCATCTGGCGCACATCGGTCACGCCGTTTTGGGCGACGCGCTCTACGGCGAGGCCGCGCCCCTGCTTGCGAAACGGCAGGCCCTGCACGCGGCGGAACTCATCTTCCGCCATCCGCGAACGAAAGAACTTCTGCGGCTCTTTGCCCCGCTGCCCCGGGATATGGAGCAATTGTGCAAGCGTCTGCGCGCGGAATGCGGCCGCGCAGACAACGATAATGGATAAAAGAGGTTATTATGAGAATTTCTGACATGTTGCGGCACAAAAAGACCTTTTCCTTTGAGGTTTTCGCGCCCAAGCCGGACAAGCCCATGGAACCGCTCCTTTTAACACTGTCCGAGCTTTACGGTTTTTCGCCCGATTTCATCAGTTGCACCTATGGGGCCGGCGGCACGAACAGGGGCCGCACCCTCGAGGTCTGCGCGGCCGTAAAGACCGCCGGGCAGGAGGCCATGTCGCATTTTACCTGCGTCGACGCCGCGCGTGCGGATGTGCTGGATTATATCGGGCAATGCGTCGATTGCGGCATAGAAAACGTGCTGGCCCTGCGCGGAGACTTTCCCGCGGGCCGGGAGGGGACGCGCGGCGATTTCGACCATGCGGACGAGTTGCTTTCCTTTCTCGGCGCCGCGTTTCCGCAGCTTTGCATATCCGTCGCGGGCTATCCGGAGAAGCACATCGCGGCGGAATCCGCCGAGACCGATATCGCTTACTTGCGCGCCAAGCAGGACAGGGGCGCGGCTTTTGTGCTGACGCAGCTTTGCTACGATGTGGACGCCTACCGGCGCTATGCGGAACGGATCCGAAAGGCGGGCGTGACGCTGCCCGTCGTCGTGGGCGTCATGCCCGTGCTGCACAAGGACCCCACGTTCAGGATGGCCGTGTCCAACGGCTGCTCCATTCCCGCGGAACTGGCCGCTCTGTTCGGCAAATACGGCGATATTCCCGCCGACTTCAAGAAGGCCGGCAAGGAGTACACCGCCCGTCTGATGGAACGCTTTATACGGGCCGGTATCGACGGACTGCACATCTATACCATGAACAAACACGAGGATGTGGGCGATATCATACAGAACTTTGGAATCAGAAATGCGATCACCTGATCGAACATCGTTTTGCGATGTGAGTAGGGGCAGCGTGATCGTCGGTGTGCGGGCGCCGTTTTGCCGACAATGACAATGACGAAAGGGGTAGGTAAGCAGAATGGTTAAAAAAAATCAAATTTTGTGCGTTGCACCCTCTGTCGGGCGGGCGCGCTTTCGCGCCCGTGTCCGCGTTGTCGCGGGCTTTGCCGCGACTTCGGCGTTTTTTGCCGATTGCGTCTTTGCGAGCGGCGGGGAGACGGAAACGGGCATGATCGAACCCGGGAAGCTGCTGCCCTTTTGGAGCGTGGCGCCCTTTGTCGGACTCCTGCTCTCCATCGCGATATTCCCTCTGGTAAGGCCGCATTGGTGGGAGAAACACCTGTTCAAGGTTTCGATCTTCTGGTCGCTCCTGTTCTTTGTGCCCTTTACGATCCTGTTCGGATTTGAGACGGCTTTCTTTGAGTTGATCGAGATCGTCCTCCTGGACTACCTGCCTTTCATCGTACTGCTCTGGGGGTTGTTCGCCGTGTCGGGCGGCATCGTGTTGCGCGGCGATTTGGTCGGGACGCCCAAGGTCAACCTGTTGCTGCTCTTGATCGGCACGCTGCTGGCGAGTTGGGTGGGCACGACGGGCGCCAGCATGTTGTTGATCCGCCCCGTACTCCGCGCAAACGCTTGGCGGAAGAAGAAAGCGCACATCATCGTTTTTTTCATCTTTCTCGTGTCCAATATCGGCGGCTGCCTGACGCCGGTCGGCGATCCGCCGCTCTTCCTCGGCTTCCTGCGCGGCGTGCCTTTCTTCTGGACGATGCGCCTTTTTCCCTTGCTCGCGGTCAATGCGGTCGTGCTGCTTGCGGTGTTTTTCTTCATGGATACGCGCCTTTACAAGAGGGAATTGCGCGAGGGCGCAGAACCCGCACGCGCGGAGGGGGGCGTCTCCATCGGCTTGGCCGGCGCGCACAACCTGATCTTCCTCGCCGTCATAGTCGGCAGCGTCATCCTGAGCGGCGTCACGGCGTCACATCCCACGTTCTACGACGAAAACACGGGCGTGCTGTTCGGCATACCCGTGTACAGCGGCGTGATCTTTCCCTATAACAGCGTCCTGCAGATGGCGCTCATCGTTCTGGCCGGCATCTGTTCGATCGTGACCACAAAGAGCGCTCTGCGCAAGGAAAACCGGTTCACGTGGGGACCGATCAAGGAGGTCGCGCACCTGTTCATCGGTATCTTCATCACCATGATCCCCGCGCTCGCCCTCCTGCACGCGCACGGCGCCTCGCTCGGTCTTACGCGCCCGTGGCAATTCTTCTGGGCGACGGGGGCGCTTTCCAGTTTTCTCGACAACGCGCCGACCTATCTCGTGTTCATGACCACGGCCGGCTCGCTCGGCGCGGCGGAGGGCCTGTCCACGACGGCCGGCCTGATCGCCCCGAAACTGCTGCTCGCCATCTCCGCCGGCGCGGTGTTTATGGGAGCGAATACCTATATCGGCAACGCGCCGAATTTCATGGTCCGTTCGATCGCCGAGGAGAACGGTGTCAAGATGCCGAGCTTCTTCGGATACATCGGATGGTCGCTGTGCTTCCTCGTACCGCTGTTTCTGCTGGATACGCTGATATTTTTTCTGAATTAGATTGACCCGGAACGGGTGAAATAGTAAAATAGTATCAATTCATATCGTTATTGCTTCGGATATTGCGGTTTATGGGTTAATAACGCAAAACCGCGCGGACGCGGCGCGGACGGCATGGGGTTCGCGCGGGGCGGTTCAAACAACAAGGAGACGGAAAATGGCGAAGATCTATTATCAGAGCGACTGCAATCTGTCGCTTTTGGACGGGAAAACGGTGGCGATCATCGGATACGGCAGCCAGGGGCACGCGCACGCGCTGAATCTGAAAGAAAGCGGCGTAAACGTGATCATCGGACTCTACGCGGGCAGCAAGTCATGGAAAGACGCCGAGGACGCGGGCCTGCGGGTAAAGACGGCCTTTGAGGCCGCGAAAGAAGCGGATGTGATCATGATACTCGTTCCCGACGAAAAACAGCCTGCGGTCTACGCGGAGAGTATCGCGCCGAACCTCACGGAGGGCAAAATGCTCATGTTTGCCCACGGATTCAATATCCATTTTCAGCAAATAATCCCACCGATCGATATCGATGTGACGATGATCGCCCCCAAGGGACCGGGCCATACGGTTCGCAGCGAATACACCGCGGGCAGGGGCGTGCCCTGCCTGATCGCGGTACATCAAGACTATACGGGCAAGGCGCGGGACAGGGCGCTGGCCTACGCGGCGGGCATCGGCGGATCGAGGGCCGGCGTACTTGCGACGACCTTTCGGGAGGAAACGGAAACGGACCTCTTCGGGGAACAGGCCGTACTCTGCGGCGGCGTGACGGCCTTGATGCAGGCGGGCTATGAGACGCTCGTAGACGCGGGCTACGAGCCGGAGAGCGCCTATTTCGAGTGCATTCACGAAATGAAGCTCATCGTGGACATGATCTATCAGGGCGGCTTCGGCCGTATGCGCTACTCGATATCCAACACCGCGGAATACGGCGACTATGAAACGGGCAAACGCATTATCACGGATGAAACGAAAGCCGAAATGCGCAGGATACTCGAAGAAATTCAGGACGGGACTTTCGCGCGGAATTGGATCGCGGAGAACGCGGCGGGCCGGCCGCATTTCCTCGCGACAAGGCGTATCAAGGCCGCGCACGAACTGGAGAACGTGGGCCGGGAACTCAGGAAGATGTACGCTTGGAACAAGGAGAAATAAATGCGTCTTTGCGGGGCGAAAATCATAATGGAATGTCTGCTCGAACAGGGGACGGACACGATCTTCGGTTTCCCGGGCGGGCAGATCATGCCGCTCTACGACGCGCTTTACGACTACACGGAGTCCGGGCGCATACGGCACATCCTGACCTGTCATGAGCAGGGCGCGACACACGCGGCCGACGGCTTTGCGCGCTCTACGGGTCGGGTGGGCGTCTGCTTCGCGACGAGCGGCCCGGGCGCCACGAACACGGTAACGGGCATTGCCACGGCCTATATGGACAGCTCGCCGATCGTCGTCGTCACGGGGCAGGTCCCCGTCTCCCTGATCGGGCGGGATTCGTTTCAGGAGGTCGATATCGTGGGGATTACGCTCCCCATCACGAAACACAGCTTCCTCTGCAAGGACGTGAACGAGCTGGCGACCGCCGTGCGCAGCGCTTTTCGGATCGCGAAAAGCGGCCGGCCCGGTCCCGTCCTGATCGATGTTCCCAAGAATCTCATGACGGAAACGGCCGACTATAAGCCCATGGCGCCCCTGCCCGCGGAACCCGCGCCCGCGGCGGGCGCCGATTCGATCAAGCGTTTGGCGCGCCGTATCAACGAGGCGAAGAAGCCCGTCCTGTGCGCGGGCGGCGGCGTCGTCGTTTCGGAGGCCGCCGCGCTCTTGACCGAGCTGGCGGAAAAGTCCCGGATACCGGTCACGACGACGCTCATGTGTCTCGGCGCTTTCGATCGGAGAAGTCCGCTTTCCCTCGGCATGGCGGGTATGCACGGCGAGCGGGACGCCAACATGGCCGTACACAATTCGGACCTCCTGCTCGCGATCGGGATGCGGTTCAGCGATCGCGTGACGGGTGATCTCAAGCGCTTCGCAAAGGGCGCGACCGTCGTGCATGTGGACATAGACCGCTCCGAGATCGACAAGAACGTGAACAGCGACGAGCATATCATAGGCGATGTGCGCGACGTGCTGACGCGTCTCTTGCCCTTGGTCAAGGAGAATACGCGCCGCGCGTGGAACGAGGAGGTTCGCTCCTACAGGCGCGCAGAGACCGCGCGCGCGGAGGCGGGGCGCTTCGGTCCCTCGGAGATCTTCGCGATCGTGCATGAGGCGCTGGGCGATGATACGATCGTGGCCACGGACGTGGGCCAACATCAGATGTGGACGGCGCAGAAGTGGCCTTTCTCAAAGCCGCGCAGGTTCATCACCTCGGGCGGGCTGGGAACGATGGGCTTCGGCCTCGGCGCCGCGATCGGGGCCAAGATCGCGAATCCGGACAAGCGCGTGATCCTCTTCACGGGCGACGGCAGCTTTCGCATGAACTGCGCCGAACTCATGACCGTTTCCGCGCAGAACCTGCCGATCCTCGTATTCGTGCTGAAAAACAACACCTTGGGCATGGTGCGGCAATGGCAAAAGCTCTTCTTCAACAGGCGTTTTTCGGCGACGGATTTACAGGATGTGCTGGACTACGCGGGTTTGGCGGCCGCTTTCGGTCTGTTCGGCCGGCATGTGCGTGACGCGGACGGACTGCGCGCCGCGACGGCCGAGGCCCTTGCGACAGGGCGCGGCGCGGTCATAGCCTGCGAACTTTCCATAGACGAGAACGTATGGCCCATCGTGCCTCCGGGCGATGCGATCAACAACCAACTGACGGAATGATCGGGCGGAGGGACCGGCCCATGAACGAACTCGCGAAAAGAACGACGGAGGCGCTGACGCGCAACGGCTTCAAGTCGCGCTATTTTGAGACGGCGGACGAGGCGAGGGCCGCGCTCGTCGATTCGATCGACCCTTCGGAAACGGTCGCCGCGGGCGGTTCCGTGACGATCCGGAGCATGGGGATCAAGGAGGCGCTTGCGGCCAAGGGGATCAAGCTGCTCCTGCACAGCGACGCGTCCGCGCCCGAGGAAAGGGCGGAAACGCTCAAGAGGGCCGCCGTCACGGACGTGTACCTTTCGAGCATAAACGCGCTGACCGCGGACGGGGTGATCCTGAACATCGACGGCATCGGAAACAGGGTGGCCTCGACCGTATTCGGGCATAGGCGCGTCTTTTACCTCGCCGGCGTCAACAAGATCACGGGCAACCTGCAGGAAGCTTTCATCAGGCTGAAGAACGTCGCGACGCCGCTGAACGCCAAGCGTTTGAACAGAAAGACGCCCTGCGCCGTGACGGGAAAATGCGAAAACTGCGACGCGCCGGAGCGCCTGTGCCGCGCCACCGTGATCATCGAGCGGCCGACCACGGGTACGGAGGAGATTTCGGTTTTTCTGATAGGCGAAACGCTGGGATATTAAATATCGTATATTATTTTGGATATCGGGAACGAAGGGGATGGACGACAAACGCATAGCCGTGTTGATAGACGCGGACAATGTTTCAAGCAAATACATCAGCAACATCATGAACGAGGTGTCCAACCAAGGGACGCCCACTTACAAGCGCATATACGGGGACTGGACCTCCGCGAAGATGGGCTCGTGGAAAGACGTGCTGCTCGAACATTCCGTGAGTCCCATGCAGCAGTACAGCTATACGACGGGCAAGAACGCGACGGACGCCGCGCTCATCATCGACGCGATGGACATACTCTATTCCGGCCGGGTGGACGGCTTCTGTATCGTTTCGAGCGACAGCGATTTCACGAAACTCGCGTCGCGTTTGCGGGAAGCCGGTATGCTGGTGATCGGGATGGGGGAGAAAAAGACGCCCGTGGCCTTTCGCGCCGCCTGCGACATGTTCAAATACCTCGAAGTGCTGGCGACGAATATAGCCGGCAACGGCAAGGGGACCGAAGAGGAAACGGCGCACGAAGAAGCGGCGGCGCCGGGGGAAACGGCGCACAAGGAGAAAGGCGCGACCGACGCGAAGAAGAACCCTCCGAACAATCGGGAGCGGGCCAAACTGATCCGCACGATACGGACGATCGTGAACGAGATATCGGACGAGGATGGATGGGCTTTTTTGGGAGAATTGGGAAGTATTCTCAATCGCAGACTGCCGGATTTCGATACGCGAAACTACGGCGCCATGAAGCTGACGCCGCTTATCGAGAGTTTGGGGAGCTTCGATATAGAGTCGAGAAAAACGAGCAATCCGCACGTTACACATAAATATATAAGAAATAGGGATAAGGGATAAAATGCAACTCACAATACTCGGAATATTGGCGCTCGGCGGCGGGATACTGCTGATTTACCTTGCGCTGAACAGGCGGCCCGCGGCTGCGGAGCGAACGCGCAGGCCGCGTTCCGGAGACGGCAAGGTGATCTACCTCTTCGGCGACAGGGTGAGCGGGGAAGCGGCCGCCGACGCCGACGCCGGCGATAAGGAGACGCCGGATGCGGCGGAGGGTGAATGTACGGACGCAGAGTTCAGCGAAGCCGATACGGAGAGGCCGGATGACGACGAAAAAGAATAGGACGGAGCGGCGTTATGCCGCAGGCAGGGCGATTGCGGCCTTTCTGATTGCGCTGAAGTTGTTGTTGTTTTATGCGTTGATCGGCGTGGAGCCGTACTTTGCGGCCGTTTGGCTTCTGACCTGCCTGTTCACTTTCTTATTTTTTTCCGCGTTCAAAAATAAGTGGATACCCGCCGCGCTGTATCTCGCGCTGTCCTTGATCATGTTTGCGGACGTAACATACGACAGCTTTTTCAACCGATACCTGTCCGTCAACATGTTCGGCGCGATCAGTATGCTCGACGACATCGGCGCGAGCATACTGGAGGTGCTGCGGCCCGCGTTTTTCCTCGTGCCGCTCGATGCGATCGCGATCCTCGGCCTCTTGGCGGCCCAAAGCTTTCTGTCGCGGCGGGAGGAGACGGAGGCCTTTCTCGCTGCGGCGGTCCCGGAAGATGAAACCGCGGACGCCGCGGACTTCGGCTTGGCGCCGCCGCGCGCGGACGCGCGGGACGATGAGGGGGAGACGCGGGCGGAAACGGGCGATCTTGAAACGGCCGGCGCGGAGGAAAGCCCCCTTGCTTCCGTCTGCGCGCGCGCCGCGGATTTTGTCGTACCGGACGAATATTATACGGAGCTTCCGCTTTTCACGGGACGAAACGAAAAAAAAAAGCGTCTGCGGGACCGGAAGCGGAGGATATGCTTCGATCTTCTTAAACGTTACGGAAACCCCGCCCTGCTCTTCGTTTTGCTCGTATTCTTCGTATGGAACCCGGCCGGCTCGTCTCTGCTTCGGTCGATTTCGAGCCAAGAAATCTACGCCTATCATCTCGGCGACGCGCTGCGCGGCGGGAAAGGGGAGGCGATCCCCTCTGCGGACACGTTCCTGCGTCTGATCGAGACCGACAACTACGCGAAAGAAAAGGACGGCCCGCTCTTCGGCGTCGCAGAGGGACGCAATCTGATCGTGATACAACTGGAATCCTTTCAGGATTTCGTGGTGGGCCTCTCGTACAACGGCCGAGAAGTCACGCCGAACCTGAACCGGCTCCTTACGGAAAACACGATCTACTTCGACCAATTCTTCCATCAGGTCGGCGCCGGCAACACCTCCGACGCCGAGTTCGCGATCAACAATTCCATATGCGGCAGCGCGCGGTATTTCACCTACAAACTCTTTCCGCAGAACACGTTTCGGGGTCTGCCCGTGCTGCTGAAAGAACGGGGCTATTCCACCGCGGTTTTTCACGCCTACGAGGACGTTTCGTTCTGGAACCGGGCGGAGATGTATCCCGCCGAGGGCTTCGATCGCTTCTACGGGGGCCTCGACGATCATCGCGGGGGCGACTATCACCTGACGGAATGGATGGGCTGGGGCCTGCCGGATTCCGAATTTTACAAACAGACGCTCGACTTTATGAAAACGCTTCCGCAGCCTTTTTACAGCTTCGTCATCTCGCTTTCCAACCATCATCCCTTTGAGATGCTCGAACATTATAGGTTCATCGATCTCTTGCCCGAGGACGCGGGAACGCTCGTCGGGAACTACCTGCAGAGCGCCGCCTATACCGACTACGCGCTCGGCGCATTTCTGGACGGCCTCAAGGACGCGGGGCTTTACTACAATTCCGTCATAGCGATCTACGGGGATCACCAAGGCCTGACGCAGGAGGGCGATACGCCCGCCGAGATGGAACGTCTGCTCGGCAAGCCTTACGATTTCGACGAGATGTTGAATGTGCCGCTGATCGTCTCGATGCCGGATATCGAAAGCGCGCCCGCCGATCTGCGGGCGACGGCGGCCGCCGTGACCGCGCCGACGCTTGCCGTTGCCAAGGCAGCGGATATACGGCGAACGGTACACACGGTCGGCGGACAGATCGACTTTCTGCCGACGCTGGCTTATCTCTTCGGTTTTGCGGATTTGGACGTGCATTTGGGCCACAATCTGCTGACCGTTGACGCGGGCTTCGTCGCCGTGCAGTCCTATATGCTGAAAGGCTCTTTCATCACGGACGACACGCTGTTTGAGATGTCCCGCGACGGCGCGTTTGAAAACAGCCGCGCCACAGACCGGCACACGCGGGCGCCCGCAGCCGTGCTTTCCTGCGCCGAGAGTCATGAACGCGCGTCGGATATCATGGACGCCTCGGAATATATATTGGAAAACGACCTGCTCGCCGGTGGGACCCATGCCGAATGAAGCAAAAAAATGGATTGCGGCGGACCTCGCGCTGGCCCTGCTGCTCTTTCTCGTGCTGAACCCCTTTCAAATCGCTTTCGTGTCCGCGCTGAACGCGCGGGAGTGGACGCTTTTTCATCTGAACGATATCCTAATGCAACTGTCCGAGGCGGACGGCGCGGCGGACGCGGATGCGTATCTCCTCACGACCGGCACATACGAAACGCAAAAAAAGGATGAATATTTCGGCGCCGCACGGGGTAAAAACATCATATTGGTGCAGCTCGAATCCTTCCAGAACATGATGGTGGGCGCGCGCTACAACGGCGAGGAGATCACGCCGCGCATCAACGCGTGGCTGCGCGAGGAGGGTATGCTCTATTTCGATCATTTCTACCAGCAGGTGGC
>JAITKU010000236.1 GCA_031278255.1 Eubacteriales Family XIII. Incertae Sedis bacterium
CTCGCGCTTCGCGCATACCGAAAAAAATCCTGCGCAATCTTTGTCTGTCTTTTTCCCGCTCTGCTTTGTCGCCGCTCTTTCGGTCCTCGCTTACGTGCGGTTCGCACGTGCGCTTCGGGCCTCTCTCGCGCTTCGCGCATACCGAAAAAAATCCTGCGCAATCCTTGTCTGTCTTTTTTTGCCCCGCGTGGTTCTTATATACCCCCGCGAGCGTCCTCCCAAACGCTCAGCGCTTGAAGTTTTTTATGCTCTGCCGCATATGGCGGTCGGCGTCGCGGCGCGCCGCATCCGCGCGTTTGTCGTAGAGTTTCTTGCCGCGGGCGACGGCGATCTCCATCTTGGCCAAGCCCTTTTCGTTGATGTAAACCGACAGCGGAACGATCGTCAGACCTTGCAGCGCCGTGCTTCCGATCAGCTTGCGCAGTTCCTGTTTATGCAGGAGCAACTTGCGCGGCCGTAAGGAATCCACGTTGAAGCGGTTGCCCTGTTCGTAGGGGCTGATGTGCATGCCGTGGATGAACAACTCGCCGTGTTCGATCTTCGCATAACTCTCTTTCAAATTGACGCGTCCCGCGCGCAGCGATTTGATCTCCGTACCCGTCAGCACGATACCGGCCTCGTAATTCTCCTCTATGAAATAGTCGTGCCGCGCTTTCTTGTTGTTCGCGACGAGCTTTCTCTGCTTCTTCATTAGTTGAGGGGGCCGAAGCGGTTGAACGGGAACACCCGAAACACCGCCATCCCGATGATCGTATCCGTGGAGATCAGCCCCACGCGATCGCTGCGGCTGTCCAGACTGCTCTGCCTGTTGTCGCCCATCACGAACACTTTGCCCGCGGGAACGGTTATCTCTTCAACGTAGCCGCTCGTGAAAGGCTCCTTTATGTACGATTCCGTAAGGGCTTCGCCGTTCAGCAGGACAACGCCGTCCGCTATGGATATCGTATCCCCCGGAAGCGCGATGACGCGTTTGATCAAAAGCTTGTCCGCGCCGTTTTCCGTTTCGATGTTCGAGCGGAACACGACGATCTGCCCGCGTTTTATGTCCGCAAAGGTATATTGCTGCTTGCTCAAAAAGATATAGTTATTCTCATAGAGCGTCGGCTCCATGGAATGTTCTTTCACGATAGTCGGCTTGATGAACTGCATTACCAAAACCGCAACGGCGACAGCGATGATGATGTCCCGAATCCACTCCTTCATAACTGTTGTGTTTCCCGCGCAACGCGGCGAGGCGCCGCCACGAAAAACCGATCCTTTCAAGAAATTTTGTTTGAGACCTTTTCGATACCGGAGTCGAAGAGTTCCGACTTGATTCTTTCCAGTTGTTGCGGCAAGGGCGCAAGGGCGGAGAGACCTTCGAGATGGGCAAGTTCGCCCTCGCCCTTTTCAAAAACGATCCTATGGGCGTGAAGAAACTGCGTCGTCAATCCGTATTTTTTCTCGATCGTGAGGTTTGCGCGGGGATTTCCGTACTTCGGATCCCCGATCACGGGATGGCCGGCCTGTGCGAGATGCGCGCGAATCTGGTGGGTCCTGCCCGTGATCAGTTCCACCTCCATCAGCGTAAAGCCCTTTGAAACGGCAAGGGGCCTCGCGGTCGTTTCCATCAGCCTTCCGCCGGTTCCGCAGGCCGTTTCGCGCGGGGCGACAACCCGCACCGTATTGCGCCGCGCGTCTTTCTTCATCAAATCCCGCAGGATCAAATCGCCCTCCGCCTCGCCGCAAACGATCGTCAGATAATACTTGCTTATATATCCTCGCTCGCGAATCATCCGGTTCAAAATCTGCAAAGCGCCGAAAGTTTTCCCGAAGATCACGAGTCCCGTCGTGTTCCTGTCGAGCCGGTTCACGGGCGCGGGCGCAAAGGTTCTCTCCCCGCCGGGGTCGTAGGCGCCGCGTTCCGCCAGATACGTCGCGACTTGGTTTGCCAGCGTATTCTTCTTTTCCGTTCTGTCGCCGTGGGTCAAAAGACCAAAGGGCTTGTCCACGATCAACACGCGTTCGTCCTCGTAGGCGATTCGGAACTGCCGCTTGCCTTTCGATTCCGGCTTTCGCGCGCGAAAAGCATCCGCCGCCTCGTCGGAAACGGAGATCGTCACGCAATCGCCCTCGGCGAGCAGGGTATCGATACCCGCGCGCCGGCCGTTCAGCTTCACATCCTTGCGGATCAGCTTGTAGATATGGCTCAAGGGCGCGTTCCGCAGGTATTTTTTCAGAAAACGATCCAGTCGTTGCTTCTCTTCATTTTTTGTTATCGTCAGCTGTATCATGTATCCGCCGCCTCATCCGCGGGCCGCCGGGTCCCTAACGCCCCTCGCCGAATCGCGGCAAAAAACAAAGAAAAAACCACGCGCAACCTTTATCATTATACATCATTGCGGCGCGCAAATACAACATGTAATTATTTTTTAACACAATTTCGCGGTTTTCATTTGTACCCGTCCGCAAAATATGTTACAGTAATAGTGATCCGCGCTTTGCGTTGCAACGCGCGTTACAGTCTCGGCGCGTCCTTTCGGCCGGGGCGACGGACGGGGGTTTTCATGCAAAAGATCAAGGATATACTTTACGATACAAACGATTTGATCGTGGCGCTGTTCATCATAGGCATCGCGGCCCTTTTGATCTGGGATCGGATAGGCGTTATTTTGGATTATCCGAGCGCAAACGCGAGCGGTGCGGTATACGAAGAAATCGGACTCGTGGGCGAGGAGGAAGCGGAAGCCCCGGCCGGCGCGGACGCGGACGCAAACGGTGACGGCGCGGATGCAACCGATGACGGCGCGGACGCGGACGCAATCGCAAACGCGGGCGGCGCGGACTTCGACGCGGAAACGAACGACGCGGCGGCCGGCGAAACACCCGAGCCGCCCGCAGACGAGCCCGTCAAGCATTCCCTGTACATCGCCTACGGAGAGACCGCCGCGCAGATCGCACAAAAGCTGCTCGACGCGGGTTTGATCGAGAGCAACAACGAATTTTACGACGCGCTGTTCGCGGCCGATGCGGCAACCAGATTGCAGGCCGGCAGCTTCATCATCGCGGAGGGCGCCACGCTCACGGAGATCGTCGATATATTAACGGGCCGATAAAATCGCCCGAAACGGAGGTCCAATCAAAACCGCGCAAACGAACGTCGTTTCGCGGCAATATCGTAAGGAGGACAAGGCCATGCCAATCATCACAACCACCGACATGTTCAAGAAAGCCTATGCGGACGGTTACGCCGTCGGCGCGTTCAACGTGAACAATATGGAGATCGTACAGGGGATCACGGAAGCGGCCAAGGAGGAAAACGCACCCCTGATCCTGCAGGTCTCGGCCGGCGCGCGAAAATACGCGAAGCACGCCTATCTGATCAAATTGGTCGAGGCGGCCAGGAGGACACGGGGCTTTCGATCGCGTTGCATCTGGACCACGGCGCGGACTTCGACATCTGCAAATCCTGTATCGACGGCGGCTTTTCCTCGGTGATGATCGACGGCTCCCACTTCCCGTTTGAGGAGAACATCGCCCTCACGAAGAAAGTCGTCGCCTATGCCCACGACAAGGGTTGCGTCGTGGAGGCCGAACTCGGGCAGCTCGCCGGCGTCGAGGACGACGTGAATGTGGAGAGCCACGCCTACACGGACCCCGGCCAGGTGCAGGAATTCGTGGAAAGGACGCAGGTGGATTCGCTCGCCATCGCCATAGGGACCTCGCACGGCGCTTACAAATTCAAGCCGGGCCAAAAGCCGCAGCTGCGCTTCGACATATTGGACGAGGTGGCAAAGCGACTTCCGGGCTTCCCCATCGTGTTGCACGGCGCCTCGTCGGTCATACCGGAATTCGTCGAAACCGTCAACAAGTACGGCGGCAGGATGCCGGACGCCATCGGCATCCCCGAGGATATGCTGCGGCAGGCCGCAAAGGGCGCCGTCTGCAAGATCAACATCGATTCGGACCTCCGCCTCGCCATGACGGCAAGCGTCCGCGAACATTTCGCGCTGCACCCCGCGGACTTCGATCCGCGCCAATACCTGTCGCCCGCGCGCGCCGCGATCAAGGATATGGTCAAGCGCAAGATCGTCAATGTACTCGGTTGCGGCGGCAAGGCTTAATCGAACCGTCATGCGCAAGGACAGAATCCTGATCTGCGAGGATGAGCGGGAGATCGTTTCCTTTTTGCGGGCGGAGTTGCTGCACGCGGGCTATGCGGTCGATACGGCCTATGACGGCGAAACGGCGCTGCGGCTGCTCGCAAAGCAGGACTGCGATCTTGTGTTGCTCGATTTGATGTTGCCGCAGAAAAGCGGACTCGAGGTATTGCAGAGTGTCCGCGGCGACGGTCTGCGCATACCCGTTATTGTTATCACGGCACGCAAGGACAGCTTTGACAAGGTACTCCTGCTGAAGAGCGGCGCCGACGATTACGTGACGAAGCCTTTCGACACCTTGGAACTCTTGGCGCGCATAGAGCGCAACCTCGAACGCGGACGCCGCGCGGACGGGGAAACGTACGAACTGCGCGATCTGCGCGTCGATTACGCGGGCTTCACCGCCGCGATCGGCGGAAAAGCCCTGCCGCTCACCAAGACCGAATTTGAAATCCTGTTCTGCCTGATGAAAAATATGCGCAGGGTACTCGGCCGGGAGCAGATACTGGGGCGTATCTACGGGGATTTTCTCGGCAACTCCAATGTCGTGGATGTCAATGTGAAGAACATTCGCAGGAAGATCGCCGCGCTCACGTCCGATTCCTACATCGAAACCGTGCGCGGAAAGGGCTACGTCGCGCGATGAAGCGGAAAGCGTTCAAGATCAAAACCGCGACGCGGCTGGCGCTCATCTTCGCGGCGATCATGTCCGTCACCGCCGTCGCTTTGTACATCCTGTTCGTTCACTTCTTCTCAAATCGGCTTTTGGCCCCGGAACCCGCCTCTGCGGGCGAATTCGCGGGCATCGATGTTCGCGCGTGGGAAATCGCCGTCTCGTCGGCGCGCGCGCTGATCCCCGTGCTGGTCGCCGTGATTCTCGGTTCTTTTCTGATTTGCTCCCTCATCATAGACAGGGCGCTGAACCCCCTGCGCGAAATGACGGAAAAGCTGCGCTCCGTAGCGGGCCGCAACTACAAGACGCGAATCTTCATCGATTCCTCGGAGGAAGAACTGCGCGAATACGCGATCGCTTTCAACGATATGGCCTCCAAGGTGGGCGACCATATAGAAAGGCAGAAGCGTTTCATCTCGGATGCCTCCCATGAACTCGTCACGCCCGTGGCCGTGATCGCGGGGCATTCGGATATGTTGCTGCGCTGGGGGAAGGACGACGCGGAACTGCTCGCAAGCAGCCTTGCGACGGTAAGGCACGAGGCTTTTGCCATGAACGAGCTGATCGAAAACCTGCTCTTCTTCGCGCGAACGGACAGCGGCAGGCAGCAGTATCGTATGCAGCGGATCGACGCGGCGGCGTTCGCGGAGGAATGCCTGGCGGAACAGCGCCTGCTGCATCCCGATTTTCACATCGCGCTCGACGCGGACGCCGGCGCGCGGATCGCCCTGCGGGCCGACGCCGACGCGCTCAGGCGGGTTTTTCGCATCCTTCTCGACAACGCGGTGAAATACAGCCCGGATACAAAGGAGATCCGCGTGTCCCTCGACGCGGACCGGGAAACGGCGCGCATTCGCGTGTCGGACAAGGGCGTGGGGATGGAACGCGCGCACCTCGAAAGGATATTCGACCGCTTCTATCGCGCGGACGATTCCCGCACGCGGGAGAGCGGCGGCAGCGGCCTCGGACTCGCGATCGCCAAGGAGATCGTCGGCGCGCACGGCGGAGAGATCGAGGCCGACGGCGCGCCGGGCGCGGGCACGACCGTCACGATACGCCTGCCGGCCCCGGGCGGCGCGCAAAAATAACGTAAGAGTATAATTATTGTGGGCAAAGGGCGATGAAACCGGAAACATAATCGTTGCCGCTCATCCAAAGGAAACCGCCGGGCGGAGTCCGGCGCCCCCGATCGATCACGGTCGGTCATCCGAAAAAAGGTTACTGATCCCATGGCGGCGCGAAGCGCCGCCATGGGATCAGTAACAAATAGTTGTCTAAATGGATAGAATTTCATCTAAACAGAGTAGATAAGCGGCGCCCTCATGTGTTAATATGAGTACATGCTAACAAAGAGAACGGAGGCGGCGGAGAACCATGAGGGTT
>JAITKU010000096.1 GCA_031278255.1 Eubacteriales Family XIII. Incertae Sedis bacterium
GAAGTGAACCGCAGGTGAACGGAGGAGTGAGGCGAAGCCGAACGTTGCACCCGCCACTGACAGCTTGGAAAGTTGAAACCCGCCGCCTGTAGAGGCGGGGGACTGACGCCGTCGTTCAAGACTTCTGCGCCTCCGCCCCTTTCAGCAAAGCCTTGACCGTTTCCAGCCGGTCCTCGGCCTGCCGCTTGATTACGGGGTTGCCGTCCCTGTTGACCATCGCGGCATACAGGAATTCCCTCGCTTTGAGGAAATCCCCCAGCTTATATTTCAACTCGCCTATCACAAAGCAGAGCTGCTGCATATTCTTGCCCTCGATATCGAAATGCGAATAGGAGTACAGGTATTCGTCCACCGATTTTTGCAGGGCGTATTCCATCATGCGCTCGTCGCTGCAATCGTCGTATATTCGGCCGAGGTTTCGCCACAGCCGCGCCGTGATCCGCTGATGTTCGTAGAAACATTGCGGCGCGCCGAGTATCGCGAGATAATGACTCGCGAACACCGTAAAGGTATCCCGGTCCCTCCCCGTCCGTATCTCGATATTGCCTATGTAAGGCGCCATGGTCTCGCGCAGGCTTTCCGCCATGCGCCGCGTCACCTCGATGTCCTTGAACAGGTCCGTCATCGCGCTGTACAGGCAATTCGGGCAACTGACGGCCTCGTAATACATGGGTTCCACGTCCTTATAGCGTATGCGGTGATCGTCGTCCTTGGATTCCTGCGTCAGCTTTGAGACCAGAACGGTCAGGTTTGCGAATTTGTGGCTGCAGATCGGGCATTTCAAGGTATCCTCGTACAGGATTTCTGAAAGCGTGTTGTCGATCGGCAGGATGTAATTGCCGTGTCCCTCCGGGAAAAGCGGACTGTCGCCCGAAATCAGCACCTTGGACGATGAATCCTTTTTTGTTTCCGTATGCAGGAATTGGTTCGATGTGTTCAATGCGTCAATGCGCCCGCACAGCCCCTGCATCAGCGTATAGGTGATCTCCGGCTGCCTTGAAAATATCTCCAGTACGTTGGATCTGTTGATTTCGAGGGCGATCACGTCATCCAGCGCGACGGCGGTAAAACTCCTCCCCTTTCCGAGGAAGAGGCTCATCTCACCGAAAAAATTTCCGGTTTCTACCGTGGAGAGGCGTTTTTCGTTCAGCATCCGATAATCTTTGAATATGCCGACGCTTCCCTGCAACACGATGTACATGCCGTCGGAACTTCCGTCCCCCTCCTTTGCAATGATTTGATTCTTGAGAAATCTCTTGATGCCGGTCAGTTTCAATATGGCGCCAATGTCCATCGGCAATCTCCTTTCCGCCGGATTCGCCCCATGTCGCGGCGCGGGCCGCAAGCCCCGTGCCCGTCGCCGGGATTGCCGCAAGATAAAAACAATATCGCGGACAGGGCAATCCGGTCGGTTGCCGCCGAAGCTTTTCCTCAAAGATATCACAAATCCGCGCCGATGTCAAAGGTGCTTGAGAGAATTTAACAATTATTACAAATTTATTTAAACGCCGTCCTCGATCCTCCGGATAAAACGATGTGTTTGCCCATACAGATACGCATCCCACGCTTTTTCGTGCCAATCCTTTCTCACGGGTTACGCCTCGATTATATCGTGCGTAACGATGTTGCGTCCCGCCTTGAAGTCCGCGGCTCGCTCCGAGAGGTCCTGTTCCGTCAATCGCAGCGAGGAAACCTCAAACGGCAACTTCTTATCCCGAACCACAACGCGGACGAACATATTGAACGCCGTGGACGGGTTCATGCCGACATCCGCGCAGAATCTGTCGAACTGTCTTTTCATATCGGGATCGATCCGTATGCTGAAAGTTGCGTTTGCCATTTCGTCACCTCGTAAATATAAAACGTATTGCATGTTATATAAATTGTAACACATCGATGTTGTCTTTTCAATACCTTGTTTCACAACTTTTTGTGTATTTTGCCGTGAAATTATGGTATCATAACATATGCCCGCACAGACGCGCAAACATCACATTTACAAAAAGGGGGGATATCATGCGCAGACTCAACATCGGCTTCA
Organism: Eubacteriales Family XIII. Incertae Sedis bacterium; assembly: GCA_031278255.1. GTDB lineage: Bacteria > Bacillota > Clostridia > Peptostreptococcales > Anaerovoracaceae > JAITLA01. The sequence goes on from JAITKU010000096.1 coordinate 2,042, forward strand.
CCGCAAGTACGGTGGATCTGTTCACGACGGCGCGCACAAAGGTCGATCTGGTCCGGTCGGATTTGACCGATGTGGCCGCAGCCGTCGTTTCTCACGAGGACGGGGAGATCATACATCGAATCATCGATTCCTGTATGGGCATTCCCATCTTTCTTTTCCGCGCGGACGAGGACGGCATCGACGCGGATATCCGCGAAAACGTTTTCCGTATCGTGAAAACGACGCGGGGACCGCAGGATCTGATCGATCGCGATATCGAGAACGCGGCCCTGCAATACGAAACGCGTATGCTACCGCCTTTCTTTGAGGCGCTGAACGATTATATAGAATTGCAAAACCTGCCTTTCGACTGCCCGGGACATCAGGGCGGCGCCTATTTCCTGAAACACCCGGCGGGGAAATACTTCTACGATTTCTTCGGCGAAATGATCTTCAGGGCGGATATCTGCAACGCGGATGTCGCGATGGGCGATCTCTTGATACACGAGGGACCCGCCAGCGAAGCGACGCGAAACGCGGCGAAGGTATTCAACGCGGACACAACCTATTTCGTGCTGAACGGAACGAGCGCGTCCAACGGTGTTTCGGCCTGCGCCGCGGTGACGCCGGGCGATCTCGTACTCTTCGACAGGAACAACCACAAATCCGTCTACGACGCCGCCCTGGTGAAAGCCGGCGGCATTCCCCTCTATCTGGAAACCGCGCGGAACCCGCTCGGCTTCATCGGCGGCATAGACGAGCATTGCTTCGACGAGGCCTATCTGCGGGAGCGCATCCGAAAACTCAAGCCCGAGAAAGCGGACGCGAAGCGGCCGTTTCGCCTCGCCGCGATACAACTCGGAACCTACGACGGCTGTATCTACAACGCGCGCTACGTTCTGGACCGAATCGGCCATCTGTGCGACTACATCCTCTTCGATTCGGCCTGGGTGGGCTATGAGCAGTTCATCCCGATGATGCGGGACTGCTCGCCGCTGCTGCTCGTGCCGGGGCCGGACGATCCCGGCATCCTCGTCACGCAGTCCGTACACAAGCAACAGGCGGGATTTTCGCAAGCCTCCTATATACACAAGAAAGACGCGCATATCCGCGGGCAGAAACGCTATGTGGATCACAAGCGCTTCAACAGTTCCTACAGGCTCTACGCGACCACCAGTCCCTTTTATCCCCTCTACGCCTCGCTCGACGTTAACGCGCGGGTGCAGGATCGCGCGCTGGGCCGGAAGCTGTGGGCGGATTGCGTGCGGATCGGCATCGAGGCCAGGAAGTCCATCCTGCGGGAATGCGGTTTGCTGAAGCCTTTCGTTCCGCCGACCGTTGACGGGCGGCCCTGGGAGGATTACGACACCGATGTGATCGCGGGCAACATCGATTTCTTCCGGTTCCGCCCCGGGGAACGCTGGCACTCGTTTGAGGGCTATGGGGAGGGACAGTATTTCGTGGACCCCAACAAACTCATGCTGACAACGCCGGGTATCGATATGGAAACGGGGGAATATGAGGATTTCGGAATCCCCGCCGTGATTCTGGCGAATTTTTTGCGGGACAACCGTATCATTCCGGAAAAGAGCGATTTCAACTCCATCCTCTTCCTCATGACGCCGGCGGAATCGGCCGAAAAGATGGACGCGCTCACGGCACAGCTCGTCCGATTTGAAAGGCTGATCAAGGAGGACGCTTCTCTGGAAGAGGTAGCGCCGTATTTCTACAACAAATACATCGAACGGTACAGGGCCTACACGATCGGCAGACTCTGTATGGAACTGCATGATTTTTATAGGAAACACGACGCCAAAACCCTGCAGAAAAAGCTGTTTCGGGAGGCGACCTTTCCCGAAAGGCATTGCTCCGCCATGGAAGCGAATCACGCGCTCGTGCGCAACGACGCGAAGCTCGTCAAGATCGAAGAGATATGCGGCGCGGTCGCGCTGGAGGGCGCGCTTCCGTATCCGCCGGGAATCTACTGCGTCGCGCCGGGCGAGCGGTGGAGTGAAACGGCCGTACGGTATTTTCTGGTGCTGCAGGACGGTATCAACCTGTTTCCGGGCTTTTCGCCGGAGATACACGGCGTCTACATCGAACAGGAGAACGGGCGAAGCGTGGCCTACGGGTATGTGCTGGACGAGGGCTGAGGCGCGACCGTACCCGGATGAAAGCCGCCGCGCGTTCAGCCGCCGTTTTCCACCATGTACAGCTTTCCCGTCGCGGGATCGCGATACACGACGACATCCAGCTTCTCGTAGGCCGTGTCGTCGTCGAGCGCGGTCCCCTCGCCGCCGGATACGTCCGAAAGCTGCGTCATTTCCTCGCTGCGCGCTTCGTTTTCCGCGTTTTTCGCGGCGATATCCACGTTCCAATTGATGACCAGCGCGAGCATCAGCCCGCAGGCGAATACGAGCATCACATCCACGAGGTTTGCGAGGCCCTCCAGCGGGTTTGCGGGCGCGCGCGCAAACGCGTCGCCGCCGTCGAAGCGATTCGGGCTAAAGCGCCTTTTCATTTAAAGTCTCCAAAACGCATTCCGCCGCCATCTCCAGCGAGGCCATATACGACGCGTACCACCGCTTTCGCACGGCGGAAATGACAAAGGCGACGGCCGCCGAAATCAGACCCGCGATCGTCGTGTCGAAAGCCATGAGCAGGGACAGCGAGAGCGTGTGCGTGTCGCCGCGCCCGAGCGCGATGATACCGGGACCGAGGGGGATCAGCGTGCCCAGCAGCCCGAATATCGGGCCGAGCCGCGCGATCAGATCGCTGACGCGCACGATACCCTCACAGCGCGCGCGTTCCGCGGCCACGAGGCGCACGGCCAGCGATTCGCGCATGGCGGGACTCAGGCCGGGATGCAGCGTCAACTCCGACAGGATGCGCCTTTGCCGCGCGGGCAGGCCGCTGTTTTCTATCGCGGCTTCCGTCGCGCCGCCCTCCCGCAGCGCGTCCGCGAACGCCGGCAGTTTCGCGCGCAGATACGCGCGTTCCGTAAAAGCCTCGACGACGAGCGAGCCGAGCAGAAACACCGTCGCCGCCATGAGCAACAGCAGGATCGCGATCACGGGCGTTTGGAGCGCGGTCGCGACGGCGCGCAGTATATGACTGAGATTTTCACCTGTAAACATCCTTGCCTCCCCAAAGAATCACCGCGTCGCATGGCGGAGTCCCGCCTTGAAGCACGCGAATTTTGTTGCGCCGCCGAGCGCGAACAGAGCGCACGCGACGGCCGCGGCCGCGGGAAGCAGGGGATTGTCCTCGGGGATGATCGGCAGCTCCGCGGCGTCCTCCCCCATCTCTTCCTCCCGCCGGTTCTGCACGCCGCCCGCGTCGTCCTCGGACACGACCCTCGCCGGATGCAGAATCGACAGTTCCCGGCCGATCCGAGTCGCGTCTTTCGCTTCGGACATATCCGCAAAAGAGGGCGCGCGCGTCGTTTCGGGCGCCCCGCCGCCACCCCCCGGCTTACCGTTTATGCGGACGGACGCGCTCGCGCCGCCGAACTGCGCCGTGACGGTCGCCGTGCCCTCCCCGCGCACCGTGATCTCGCCGTTCGCGTCGACGGTCGCCACGCTTTCATCGCTCGACGACCAGCGTATCTCCGCGTTCTTCGCGATCGCGGGATCGGTATCGGAGAGGGAAGCCTCGCTGCGAAATCTGCTGCCGACCTCCAAATCCAAAACGCTCTCATCCATCGTGAGCGTCGGCGCGCCGCCGAGCGTGACCTCGATCGAATGCACCCACTTCGCGCTGCTTGAAGCTGTGCGCGTATAGGCGTCCGTCTGCCCGAACACCAGACGAAAGCGCGTATGCGTATTCAAGTGCAGGTAGTCCGAGCCGAAAGAGGCGCCCGCGAGTACGCGGTTCCAATCGTCGGCGAGCGCAATGACCGTCGGAACGCGCGCGGCGTCCGCCGTCGCGTACGCGTTTCCCGCGCCCGTATCGTAGTCAAAATTGTCGGGCAGACTGTAGTAGCGGTAACGCGGCGTGTCGAGCAGAAAACGCTTCGTCAGCGAGGTATAGTAGCTGCCCTGCTTGTCGTTCGTCCAAAAATCGAAACCCTGAATGCTTCCGAGGTCTATCCCGGCGGCGTCCATGAGTTCCGCGAGCGGCACGCCCGCGACGTGATCGATCACCACTGCGGGCATATTGTCGATCAGCGTGTAGTCCTCGTACACGACATCCATCGCCCACAGCGCTTCGAGCGAGAACACCGCTTTCTCGTAATACGGCCCGCCGAAATAACCGACTTTCACGGTCAGCGCGTCCGCCGCGTAGCCGCCGAATTCGTCATCGTCGAGCGCAAGGACGGCGGACGCCGGGGCGAGGACGAGGGCCGCCGCAAGGAGGATGCCCGCGCGTATGTTTTTCACGATTGCTGTCATTGCAAACTCCGGTCGCCGCAAGGATCGCCGCGGTCCGCAGGGCGCAAAACCCAAAACGGCTCCGCCTATTGTATACCATTTCATCCCGGTCCTTGTCAAGCGGGCTTTTTCGCGCGCTTCCGCGAAGAAGCCCGCGCCGCGCCGCGGCGAAACCCGCGCGTCACGGCAATTGCAAGCCCTCGCGTCGAAATAAAAACCGCTTCCTTTCTGCCTTGCGGGCCGCGACAATTTTTTTTATTTTCTTCAAAAATGTTGCCCGGGCAACATACTTTTGAAACATATCGTGCTATACTGGTGTTTAAAGCTTCACCGCCGCGCATTCCGCCGCCGCCCCGACGCGGCGCGGCGGCGCGAAGAATCCCGCTCAAAGGAGGAACGCGATGCGCAAAGCCGCGCGCGCGCGCCGCGCATACGGCGCATACGAAGAAACGGGAAAGACCGCGGCGGGACGCACGGCGCTTGCGGCGGCGCGCTTCGCCGCGCTTTTCATCCTCGCGGCGGCGGTCTTGACCGGCTGCGGCGGGTCCGGCGACGCGGACATCTCCGCCTACGGCGACGCGCCGATAGAGATCGAGGGTCTGACGGACACGGCTTTCGTCATAACGCCGAACGAACTTATGGCGCTTCCCTGCGTTTCGCGTTCCGCGACGGGCGAAACGGCCAAGGCCGGGACGGTGAAAGCCACGGGTCCCCTGCTCGATACGTTTTTGGAAAAATACAATAAAAAGGCTTCGGATTTCAATCGCATACGCTTCATCGCCTCCGACGCGTACCGCGTCGTGCTGCGGGACGAATATCTGACGGATTACGAGGTGGTGCTGTCCGTGGCGAGCGGCGGGGATCCCCTGCCTGTGTCCGAACGGCCGCTGCGCATACTGATACCCGATGCCGAATCGAGCATGTGGGAATACGCCTGCGTGCGCATCGAATTTGTGGAGTGAACGCGAAATGAACAGCTTCTCACGGAAAAACAAGCGCCTCGCAGCCCTGCTCATCGCCCTTGCCGTCTTTCTGCCGGCGCCGGTCCTATTGTCCGGCTGCGCCGAGGGCGCGCAGCCGGGCGAAACCCAAATATTCACGGACTCGGCGGGCCGGGCGGTCGAATTGCCGCGCGAGATCGACAAAATCGCGCCCTCGGGCGCCTACGCGCAAATTCTGCTGTACACCCTCTGCCCCGACAAGCTCATCGGACTCTCCGCGCCGTTTTCGAGGAATCAGAAGCGCTACATAGACGAAAAGTATTGGGATTTGCCCGTATTCGGCCAATTTTACGGCAAAAACGCGACGATGAACTTCGAGGAGATCATCAAGGCGGCGCCCGATGTGATCATCGATGTCGGTGAAGAAAAGGACGGTATCGCCGCCGATATGGACGGCATACAGGAGCAGACCGGCATACCCGTCCTGTTCGTAAAGGCCACCCTCGACACGACGGCCGAGGCCTACGACGCGCTGGGCGAGGTGCTGGGCGTCCCCGAACGGGGGGCGGCGCTTTCCGCCTACGTGCGCGAAACGCTTGCGCGCGCCGCGGCGAACCGCGCGCGGCTCGCCGCGGAGGACCGCGTCAGCGTACTCTTCGGGAACGGCGAATACGGACTCGAAGTGGCGGGCGCGGGTTCCGTTCACGCGGAAACGCTGGAGGTCGCGGGGGCCGTGAACGCGGCCGTACTTGACAAGGTATCGGGCAGCGGCAGGGACGCGGTGTCGATCGAGCAGGTGCTGCTCTGGGACCCCGACGCGGTGATACTGGCGCCGGACAGTTGCTACGGCGATATATTTGACGATCCCCTGTGGGCGGGCGTCGGCGCCGTGCAGAGGGGCGCGGTCTATGAGATACCCTCGGGCCCCTACAGTTGGCTCGACAGACCGCCCTCCGTGCAGCGCACGCTCGGCGTGCTTTGGCTCGGCAATCTCCTCTACCCAAAACTCTACGACATCGATATGACAGAAGAAACGCGGAGGTTCTACGCGCTCTTTTGGAACTGCGCGCTCACGGAGGAGGAGGCGCGCGCGCTTTTGGAGAATTCCACCTTTCGGCGGCGCTGATCCGCGACGGGGACTGAAGATTTGGACAGCAAGGCATTGCAACAGGAGCAAAGAAATTACAAGCTGCGCTTCGCGGCGCTGACGGCGGCCCTGCTCGTCGTCTTTTTCGCGTCTTTCGCGCTCGGCCGCTATCCCGTAAGCCCCTCGGACTTCGTGAAGATACTGCTCTCGCGCGCGGCCGATCTCCTCTCGTATCTGACGCAGGGCTTTCCCGCGGATTTCCCGCTTCGCTTTGAGTTCCGCGTCACGCGCACGTGGGAGGCGGCGGCGGAACTCGTGGCGCTGAACGTGCGCTTTCCGCGTATCATCGCCGCGGCTGCCATAGGCGCGGCGCTGGCGGCGGCGGGCGCGGCCTACCAGGGCATGTTCCGAAATCCGCTGGTGTCGCCGGATATACTCGGCGCGTCTTTCGGCGCGGGCTTCGGCGCGGCTTTCGGCATACTCATGCGCTTCGGCTACCTCGGTATTTCCGCCTCCGCTTTCCTCTTCGGAACGGTCGCGGTCCTCACGGCCTACGCGATCAGCAGGCGGAGCCGCCGCATGGACAGCATACTCGCGATGGTGCTGACGGGTATGATGGTATCCTCGCTCTTTTCGGCGGCGACCTCCTTTGTCAAGCTGGTGGCCGACACGGAGGAAGCCCTGCCCGCCATCACCTACTGGCTCATGGGGAGCCTCGCGTCCATACGCTACAAGGACCTCGCCTTTTCCGGGATACCGATAGTCGCAGGACTCGTTGTCCTGCTCCTCTTGCGCTGGCGTATCAACCTCCTGACCGTGGGCGAGGACGAGGCGAAAAGCATGGGCGTGGACACCCTGCGGCTTCGCGTCGCGGTCATCCTGTGCGCGACGATGTTGACCGCCGCGAGCGTCGCCATAAGCGGCATGATCGGCTGGGTGGGCCTTGTCATACCGCATTTTTGCCGTATGCTGTTCGGGCATGATTACAGCCGGCTGATGCCGGCCTCCATGATGTTCGGCGCCGCCTTTCTGATCGCCGTAGACGACGCGGCCCGTCTCATAACCACGAGCGAGATACCGATCGGCATACTCACGGCTTTTGTGGGCGCGCCCGTGTTTGTGTATTTGATCCTGTCCGGAGGCAATAACAGATATGACTGTTGAGGTGCGCGATCTTCATTTCTCCTACGGAACGCGGCAGGTTTTGAAAGGCGTCCGCTTTTCCGCGGGACCGGGCGAACTCGTATCCGTACTCGGGCCCAACGGCGCGGGAAAGAGTACGATGTTCCGCTGTATCATGGGATTTTTGCGCACCGCGCAGGACACCGTGCGCATAGACGGCGCCGATGTGACTTCTTTCGACAGGCGCGCGCTCGCGGGCAAACTCGCGTACATCCCGCAGACGCTTTCGCCCGTATTCAACCATACGGTACTCGAAACCGTGTTGATGGGATTCTCGGGACGCATCGGTTTTGGGCGCACACCGGACAGGCGCCATACGGCGGCGGCGCTCGATATGCTCGAAAGCCTTGGCATAGCGCACTTGCGCAACAGAGGCTGCGCGGAGATCAGCGGCGGCGAAAGACAGCTCGCTTTCCTCGCGCGGGCGCTGGTGCAGGACGCGCGCATACTGATCATGGACGAGCCGACGGCGAACCTCGACTACGGGCACAGGCACGACGCCCTCGAACGGGCGCGCAAACTGGCCTCGGCCGGATACACGGTCGTGATGTCCACGCACAGCCCGGAGCAGGCCTTTCTCTACGCGACAAAGGTCGCGGCGCTCTCGGACGGGAGGATCATCGCCGAGGGCAGGCCCGAAGAGGCGCTCACAAAGGAACTGCTCGAAAGGCTGTACGGCGTAGGCGTGGAACTGCGCGAGATATCCTACGCGGGCCGGACGGTCAAGATATGCCTGCCGGCCTGGGAAAGGGGAAAAGACGCGATATGAGAACGCGCGCGGACACAGAAAAAGAAGCGGCCGATTCCGTTCGGACGCGTCCCGAGGCGGCCCCGCGCGTGCCGGGCGGCGAACCGCCGCGCGGCGACGGCTGGCTAAAGAAGTATTTTGAGGCGGGAAGCGGCGCGGACCGCACCGTCATAGAACTCGGCTGCGGAACGGGGGACGACACGGCTTTCCTTGCCGCCTCGGGCTGCGGACTGATCTGCTGCGATCGCGCGCGGGACGCGCTGCAGTGCGTGGCCGCGCGCCATCCGCAAATTGCGACGGCGAACTTCGATCTCAGGGAGACGTTCCCCTTTGCGAATGATACCGCGGATATCGTGGTCGCGAGCCTCTGTCTGCATTTCTTCGACGAACCCACGCTTTTTGGGATACTCGCCGAGATCGAACGCGTCCTGAAAAAGGGAGGACGTCTGCTCTGCCGCCTCAATTCCACCGAGGATTATATCGCGGGGATACCCGGGGAAACGGAGATCGCGAAAGGCGCGTACCTGACGCGAGGCGGCTTCAAGCGCTTCTACGACGAGGACGCGATCCGTTCCGCCTTTCGGGACTGGCATATTGAAACCGTCATGAAAACGGCGACGATAAAATTTTCAAAACCGAAATCACTTTGGGAACTCTCTCTGACGCCGAAACGGGACGCGGAGCGAGACGCGCCGCGCGCGTAGCGCGGCAGGAGGAAATTACGATGCTCGATCTTCACACCGGCAAGGCACCCACGCGGCGCGAGGCCGTAGAAGCCATACTGACGAAATGGAAGCCCGTACCGGGACGCGAAACGCTCCCCGTGGACGCGGCCTTGGGACGCGTCGCCGCGCGCGATCATTTCTCGCGCCACGATCTGCCCGTCGTACGGGCCTCTTCGATGGACGGCATAGGCGTGGCTTCGTCGATGTTTGCGAACGCGACGCCCGACACAAGCTTTTGGCGGGAGGGAGACGCATATGTGCGCGCCGACACGGGCGATGATTTCGACGACCGCTTTGACGCCGTGATCCCGATCGAGGCCGTCCGCTTCCCGCCGGGCGGCGGGATATCGCTCGCGGCGGACCTGCGCGTGACGCGCGGCATGAACGTGCGGCCCGCGGGAAGCTCCGTAAAGAAAGGCGAACGCCTCGTCGCCGCCGGCACGCGGCTTAGGCCTTTCGATCTGGCCGCCCTCGTTCTGGGCGGGACGGACGAGGCGGAGGTGCTGAAAAAGCCGGTCGTGGCTTTCATCCCGACGGGCAGCGAACTCGTGCCGCAGGGCAACGCGCCGGCGCGCGGGCAGACCGTGGATTCCAACAGCGTACTGGCGCGGCATATGCTGGCCGAGATGGGAGCGGCACCGCTCTGCTTTCCGATCGTGCGCGACGACAAGGAAGCCCTGCGCGCCGCGATACGCCGCGCGCGCGCGGAAGCGGATATCATCCTGCTCTGCGGCGGTTCCTCGAAAGGCGGCGAGGACTACGGCGCGGCGCTCATCGCGGAGATGGGCGAGGCTCTGTTCCATTGGATCGCATCGGCGCCGGGCAGGCCCACAGCCGCCGCCGTATTCGACGGCGTACCGCTGATCAACATGCCCGGGCCGCCGCTCGCCGCGTATTTTGTCATGGATTGGTGCGTACGCGCGCTCGTCGCGCACTTCCTTAAAACGGCGGAACCCGCGCGAAAAACCGTGCGCGCCCGTCTGCCCGAGGGCCTTGCGGCGACCGAGGGCATGGAGATACTGCGCAAGCTGGATATCCGGGAAACGGAAGAGGGCCTTGAGGCCCGCGTGGTGGAAATGCGCGCCTCCTCTGCGGTGCGCTCCCTGACGACGCCCGCGCAACTCGTGACCGACGGCGGGCCGCAGGGTCCGGCGCCCGGGGAATGGGCCGAAATCGAGCTGCTGCGCTGATTGAGCCGGTCATACGGCGGGCGCGCGCGCGCCGGGAGCGTCATCGCACGGGCAATATCCCGTTTTCGTACGCGTTGCGCGCGTCCGCGAGACTGTAGAACGTACCGTCCGCTTCCACGCCGTTGCCGACGGAAACGAAGATGTAGTGGTTTTCGTTCTTCTCCGCCAGCGACGCGAGGCATTGCCCGGCCGGGTACGTCCATCCCGTCTTGCCGCCGAGTATGCGGCCGCCCGCAAAAGAATCGCTCTCGATGCGCGCGAACAAATTGTTCGCCAGTATCCTGCCGTCCTCGTTGAGATTCGTCGGAGCGGTTTTGTATTCTTTCGTCGTGAAAACCTCCGCAAACGCATCGTTTTGCAGCGCGTACAGGAGCAGTTTCGCGATATCGCGGACGGTGGTATAGTGTTCGGGATCGTGCAGACCCGTCGCGTTTGTGAAATGCGTGTCAAACATCCCGAATTCCCGCGCGCGCGCGTTCATCACGGCGGCGAAATCCGCCTCCGTGCCCGCGACGGCCTGCGCCAAGGCCACGGCGCACTCACCGCCCGAAAGCAGGAGCGCGCCGTAGATCAGATCCGTCGTTTCGACCGCCTCGCCCGGCAGGAAGCCCGCCATCGTGGAATTCGCCTCGTAGAGCGGCTGCAGCAGCGCGGGCGTCAGCACGATGCGTTCGGGCAGTTCCGCGCGATGTTCTATGGCGAGCAGGACGGTCATGATCTTCGTCAGCGAGGCCGGATAGACCTGTATATCCGCGTTTTTCTTCAAAAGCACATCGCCCGTGTCCGCGTTGGCCAGTATGGCGGCGCTGCTCTTCAGCGACATCACGCCGAAGTTCGGGTTTGCCTCGCCCTCGCTCGCAAGCGGCGTATCCGAGGAATCCTCGTCCGCGGGGACGAAAAGCTGCGCGATCCCGTGCGGGACGGACTTGATTTTGGCCACGGAACTTGTGAACAGTCCGGACAGGCTCCCCGACGACGGATATCTCTCAAAAACGTACTCCTGTACGGGGCCGTAAGCAAGCACGAGCGCGAAAAAGACGAGGAGCATGGCGATTCGGCGGCGCTTCCTCGATCGGGCTTTTTGGATCGCTTCCGCGCGCGAGGCGAGGAAGGCGTTCCACTCCGTCGCGACGGACGGTTTCGAGCCGCCGGGCCGAGGGGCCGCGGGGGCGGCCGAAGCCGTTTTCGCGCCGGCGCGCGGCAAGGCGGCTTGTCCTTTCGCGCCCTGCGGCGGGGCCGGCCGCGCGCCGCGCGCGGACTGCGGCGTCATGCCTGTCCCGCTCCGGCTTCAAAGGCTTTCACATTCAGTTCTTCAAAACCCTTTTTCACATTCCGCGCGATTACCGCGTTCCAGTCCACATCGTCAGGACCGAGTATCTTCACAAGGGCGCCGAGCAGCACGATGTTCATGGCCTTGACGTTGCCCAATTTTGCGGCAATCTCCGCGGCCTTGCAGACGGATACCGCGGCCTTGGCCGAGAGTTCTTCCAAAATGCCGCTCGGGTAATCCGCAAGGCCCATCAGGATCGGGGCGGACGGTATCTCAAAGTCGTTTATGACCATTCGGCCGCCGGGCTTCAGATACGAGAACCACCGCAGGGCCTCCATCTTCTCGAAAGCGACGATAAGCTCCGCTTCGCCCATGCCGATGATGGGGGAACGGACCTTATCGCCGAAGCGTATCTGCGTGCTGACGCTGCCGCCGCGCTGCGACATGCCGTGAATCTCGGACATTTTCACGTCGCAGCCTTTTTCAAGCAGGCCGTCGGACAGAATCTTGCTCGCCAGTATCGTCCCCTGCCCGCCCACGCCGACGAGCAGAATATTCTTCGTTTCCATGTCAGGCTTCACCTCCCGCCGTCCGCAGGGCGATCGCGCCGAACTTGCAAAGCTGCCCGCAAACCTCGCAGCCCGTGCAGCTTGCCTCGTCTATGGATATCTCCCGGCCCGCATGAATGGCCGGACAGCCCGTTTTCACGCATTGCCCGCACTTGACGCACAGCGCCGGATCGATGACGCAGTGCCGCGGGGCAAGATCGAATTCCCGTCTGTCCGCGGCGCTGAACCGCTTCAAGACACACGGCCGGCGCGCGATGATCACCGTGGGTTCGTCCTTGGCAAGCGCGTCGTCGAGGGCGGCCTCCGTTTCCGCGAGCGACAGCGGGTCCGCGATATAGATGTTTTGGCCTTTCACCCCGATCGCCTTGCACAGTGCGGGGATATCCACCTCCGTCGTCTGTTCGCCCATGAGCGTGAAGCCGGTGCCGGGGTTTTCCTGATGCCCCGTCATGCCCGTCGTGCGGTTGTCCAAAATCACGGTAACGCTGCTGCCCTTGTTGTACACGGCGTCCATCAGGCTCGTTATGCCGGAGTGAAAAAAGGTGGAATCGCCTATGACGGCCACAACCTTCTGCGGCGCGCCCGTGCGTCTGAAAGCCGCCGCCGCGCCGTGCCCCGCGCTGATACCGCCGCCCATGCAGAAGCAGGAATCCATCGCGGAGAGCGGCGGCGCGGAGGCCAGGGTGTAACAGCCGATATCCCCCGTGATCATGACGTTTTTTTTCTTGGAAAGCACGTAGAAAAAACCCCTGTGCGGACAGCCCGCGCACAAGGACGGCGGACGCGGCGCCGCGGGCGTATCCGCACGGACGGTCTGCGGCGCGATACCGAACACGGACTTGCGCAATATATCCGCGTCGAGTTCCCCGGTCGCGGGAATCCGCTTCTTGCCTATGCAGGCTATGCCGGCGGCCGCAAGCTGCCGTTCCATATAGGGATCGAGTTCCTCGACGACATACAGCGTTTCGACCGCGGCGGCGAAAGTCCGCACGAGTTCTATCGGCATCGGATAGGTCATACCGAGTTTCAGGTAAGAAGCCTCCTCCCCGAAAGCGTCCCGCGCGTACTGATAGGCGACGCCCGCGCTGACGACGCCGATCTTGCGTCCGTTGTACTCCGCCGCGTTGATCGGCGCGCTGTTCGCGTAGGCCGCAAGCGCCGCCTCGCGCGCCTCCATGCGCGCGCGCATATGCCGCGCGTTCGCGGGCGTGGCCACGTACTTCTCGATATCGCGCTTATAGGGCCGCACGGGTACCTCGCCGCGCGCGCCGAGCGTCACAATGCTCTTGCTGTGGCAAATGCGCGTCGTCAGGCGCAGGAGTACGGGACAGTCGTAGGTCTCGGAAAGCGCAAAGGCCAGCGCCGTAAACTCTTTCGCCTCCCGGCTGTCCGAAGGCTCCAGCATGGGGATGCGCGCGGCGACGGCGTAGTTGCGATTGTCCTGCTCGTTCTGCGAGCTGTGCATACCGGGATCGTCCGCCGAAACCAGCACGCAGCCGCCGTTCACACCCGTATACGAGAACGTGAACAGCGGGTCCGCGGCCACGTTCACGCCGACGTGCTTCATCGCGGCGAGCGCGCGCACGCCGGCCATGGAAGCGCCTATGGCGGCCTCGAGGGCCACCTTTTCATTCGGCGCCCATTCGCAGTACAGGTCCTCCTTATAGAGCGCCAAATTCTCCAGTATCTCCGTGCTGGGCGTGCCGGGATAGGCCGACGCGAACAGAAGTCCCGCCTCAAAAGCCCCGCGCGCCACCGCTTCATTGCCCGTAAGCAATTTCCTCTCACTCATCATTCTCACTCCTATGTGCGTGTCCGCCGCTCTCGATCAGCGCGGCTTTCGCGCGATATTTTGCCGAGAGTTCCGCTTTCTTGTCGATCTCGTATATATCGGCCAGCTCTTTCATGCTTTCGACATGCGAGGGATTCAATTTCAAGGCCCGCTTGAACATATCCAAAGCCTCGTCCTTGCGGTCCGAACCGGCATAGGCTGCGCCGAGGTAATAATAGAGCGGCCACCAATCGTTGTACCGGCTCGAAAGATAGGGTTCGAGGACGGCAATCCCCTCCGCGAAGCGCCCCGCGAGGACCGCGTTGCAGCCGCGTTCTATCTCGATCGGATCGGCGATCTGCCGTATGCGTTCCTTGATCTCGCGGCGATCTTTCGGATGCGAGGAATGTTCGAGATAGCCTTTCCACGTCAGCCGGGCCTTTTGGTAGAGGCCCATGTTCAAATAGGCGTAGCCGAGGTAATAATAGGCCATCGGGAAGCGCGGATGCGCCTCCGTCGTAAGCTCGAAGTATTCCAGCGCCTCCGCCTTGAAACGCCCGATGTATTCGCCGTCCTCGCTCGCGAGGTACATCGCGCGGCAGACGCGCGCGTAGCCGTACATGGCCGCGAGGTCCTGCGGCGCAAGGCAGAGCGCGGCGCGAAAGCGGATACAGGCCTCGTCGTATTCCTCCCGTTCCGCGGCGTTCTTTGCCGCCTTGACAAGCCCGGCGGCGGCCCGGTCGCTCATGCCGCGGCGCAGGAATTCGATATAGGACCCCGTATGCGGAAAGGTCGGGGAAGCGCCCATAACGCAGGCCATGTTCTCCCCGATGTGCATGGCGGACAGGCCCTTTTGCGAACGAAAGGCCGCAAGGTCCTCCTCGCGCAGCGGCACGGGCACATCCCGCATGAAATAAAGGCCGCCGCGCTTCAAATACTCCTCCGAGAAACGGTCAAACACATAGCGCGACGCGTATTTCTTCAGGTATCTTTCCACGCGGTCGTTCCGCTTCGTGAAATCCACGGGCGCGGGCTGCTTTTGGGACTCCGGTTTGGGCGTCTTGGGCATACCCAAGCGACCGAAATTTTTGTTGAATAAAGACATAGACGCCTCCCCATCGCGTCACAGCATACGGAAACGTTCATCCTTGAGCATATCGGCGTCACGCAGCGCGGCGTCGAGCCGGTCCAGCATACGCGCCTTGTCGTGCGGCAAGGTGCCGCGCAGCGACACGTAGTTCGAGGCGTGATTGCTGCGGAACACGCAGTCCCGCTTAACCTCCGTATGCTCCAGCATGAGCCGCGTTTCCGCCACGACCTCCTGCGGCGTCAGCGGCACGAAACGCCCCGCCTCTATATCCGCATACAGCGGCGCCGGCGGCTCGACGATCAGCGTCAAAAGCCCGACATACGAGGGGGAAGCCCGGGAGATCATCGTTCCGCACTCGATCGCGTGTTCGCGCAGGGCTTCCCGGCCCGCAAGCCCGGAGATAAAGGTCACGGACGCGGGGATACCCGCCTCCTCCGTTTTTTCGACGGATTCTATGATCTCCGCGCGCGTCGCGCCTTTTTTGATATCCGCGAGTACCCTGTCGCTGCCGGACTCCGCGCCGATGTAGACGATACCGAGTCCGGCCTCCTTGAGTGAAATGAGTTCCGCCTGCGTCTTGCGCAGCACATCCTGCGGCGAGCCGTATATGCCGACGCGCGCGCATTCCGGGAAGAGCGTCCGTATCTTATCCAATATGCGCAGCAACTTGTCGGTCCCAAGGACAAGGGCGTCGCCGTCCGCGAGGAATATGCGTTCCACGCGCCTGTACACGCGCCGCGCCTCCTCGAAATCCCGCAATATGTCCGCCTCCCGGCGCAGACTGAAAGACTTGTCCTTGAACATGCTGCAAAAGGTGCAGGCGTTGTGCGCGCAGCCGATCGTAACCTGTACGATCAGGCTGTAAGCCTCGCTGGGCGGTCTGTAGACGCTGCCTATATATTGCATTTTATCCCCCCTACGCGGTAAACATCCCCCGTTTACCTTTCAAAAATCCGATTGAACAATTGAAGTGCGCCTTTGGCGCTTCAATTTTGGACGGAGCCAAAATTGAACGACGGCGTCAGTCCCCCGCCTCTACAGGCGGCGGGTTTCAACTTTCCAAGCTGCCGGTGGCGGGT
>JAITKU010000131.1 GCA_031278255.1 Eubacteriales Family XIII. Incertae Sedis bacterium
CGTCGAGCCGTTCTATATTTTCAAAGACGAGCCTGTTGGAAACGCCCGTATACTTCCGATGCAGGCTGTCGTCAAAGAGTTTTATGTCTATCAGGAAGATATCCGTATACGGCAACAGCTTCTCAAAGCCGGAAAACGGGACGCAGGCCGCCGTATCGACCGCTGTGCGTATACTCGACTCCTTGAGGGATTTCAGCAAGTCCCGTACGAAGTCCGCCTGCAATAGGGCTTCGCCCCCCGAAACGGTGACGCCCCCGCCGGATTCGTCGAAAAACGGCTTATCCTTCAGCGCCTTTTTCACGATGTCGCCGACCGTCATATATTCCCCGTTGATCTTGAGGGCCCCGCGGTTGCAGGCATCGACGCAGGCGCCGCACAGGAGACATTTTTCGCGGCGGATGCGCCCCGGCGCGGACAGCGCGCCGGACGGGCAGACGGACGAACATCCGCCGCAGGACAGACAGAGGTTCTCGACAAACTGCAATTCCCTGCGCCGGCTGATGCACTCCGGGTTGTGACACCAATGGCATGAGAGGTTGCAGCCCTTGAAGAACACCGTGGTTCTGATGCCCGGGCCGTCGTCAACAGAAAATTTCTGTATATGCGACACCGGCCCGGTCGCTTCACCGTCCTTAAAATCTGTCATGCTCTGTTCTCGCAATGATCTCATCCTGCGTCCCCTTTGAAAGGTTGCAGAAATGGGCGCTGAAACCGGAAACCCTGACGACGAGATCCTTGTAGGTCTCCGGGTCGTTTTGGGCGGCGACGAGCGTGTCTTTCCCGATTATATTGAACTGTATCTCCCCACCGCCGCGTCGGAAATAGGAATTGACCAGATGCCGCAACGCGGTTTGATGCGACGGCTTCTTTAAAAACGACGGATTGAATTTCAAATCCAGCACCTGCCCGTTCGCCGCCGTACCGACCTTGGCTTTCAGGACGGAGTTTATCACCGCCGTGGGTCCGTCCACGTCGGTCCCCTGCGAAGGTCCGGAACCGTTGGAGAGCGATATCCCGGCCAAGCGTCCGTCCGGCAACGCGCCCGTATGCAGACCCATCTCGGCGTGATCGGCTACCGTGTAGATGCCCAGCCCGTATCGACCGCCGCGGGTATTGACCCTGTCGTCTACGAGTTCGTGCATCAGATCCACAAGGTCGGTTACGTATTGATCCACATCGTCGTCGTCATTCCCGTATTTGGGGTACGAGAGTACCGCGGCGCGGAAGTCCTCATATCCCGCGTAGTTCTTTTCGAGGATTTCGGCAAATTCCGCAAGCGTCACGCGTTTCTCCTCAAAGACGGCTTTGCGGATGGCCAACAACGAGTTCGCCGCATTGGCGAAGCCGCCGCCGTTCAGCGTGGAATTGTTATAGACCGCTCCGCCGGCCGCCGCGTCAAGGCCCTTTTCCACACAGTTGTTCACGGTAAAAGATAAAAACGGGTTTGGATAGAGATCGCCCCACATGCTCTGTATGGCTTCGGCCGTTTCGATTCCGCGGAGAAAACAATGCCGCAGTTCCTCCTTAAACCACGCGTAGAATTCATCGAAACTGCCGATATCGTTCAGGTCCCGCTCCTGCTTCAAAGGAAAGCGCAAGCCGGAAATGCGCTGTACGCCTTTGTTGAACATGAGTTCGAGTACGATGGGGATATTGAGGCGCAGCGCTTCCGTATCGGAATAGTCGTTTCCCATACCCGTCATTTCGACGCAACCCACTATCGCATAATTCACGGCGTCCGCATGGGAAAGGCCCTGTTTTTCCTTTGCGGGAATGAATACCTTGTCGTTGAACAGCGGCGGAAAACCCGTGCCTGTAAGCAGGGTCGCGATGATCTCATCCCAGAAATCATCGCTGACGCTTTCGCTGTAACGCAGGGAGATAAGCGGCTGTTCGTCTTTGAACTTCCGAGTGGCCTGCAGGGCCATGTACGTGACGGGGTTCGCGATGTAGGCGCCGTTTTCGTCAAGGCCGCCGAGCGTGATATTCTGAAAGGTCATGGGCGACACCGCGAATTTCAGCCAAAAAGCGTCCAATATCTCCGCAGCCTCGTCATAGTCAATCAGACCCCGCTCGTAGTCTTTCTCGTAGTAGGGATACAGATATTTGTCCAAGCGACCGGCGGATATGCAGTTTTGCATACCTTCGGCGTAGATCGCTTCGTACGTAAACCAAACGAGTTGGACCGCCTCGAAAAAGGTGCTTGCCGGTTTGTGGGCCACACGGCCGGCGGCCTCGGCTATCCTTTCAAGCTGCGCCCTTTGCGCCGGATCCGCCGTGTTTCGGGACAGGCGTCTCGCTTCATCCGCATAGCGAAGTATATACGCCGAAACAGCGCGCGCCGAGATCAACATCGCGCGTATACAGTCCTTCTCGCTCTCCGAATGCTCTTTTTCCGATTCGGCTTCCGCTTCCCGCTGCAAGGTCCCGTAGCCCTTCGCCAATATGCGGCTGTGATCCGCTGTGATATGGCCGGCGGGCACGTGTTTGTATATCCAGAACTTCACGGCCGGCACGAACAGATTCAACCGCTCCGCCTCCGGACTCCCCTCGGGACAGCCAAAATAATCCAAAGCGTCTTTGATCTCGTCCGCGACATCGTTTATGCCGAACGGAACCCTTCCGGAAGGATCAAAATCCTCCGGGAATGACTTGGGCGTCGTTGTGGCATAGGTGTATTTGTACATATATCCGGCGAGTATGTCCTCCTTGCGCAACAGGATCTTTTTGACTGCGAGGAATTCTTCAAAAGCCTTCGCGCATTTTACCGCCTTGCTGTCCCCCGCGTTTTTTCGGAACGATTCGCGGTAGACAGCGTCCCGCAGGGGGATTTGCTCCCTGTCGTAGAAATCATGCTTTGTCTCGTGCAACAACCGAATACGGGCCGTCATGGCGGCTTCCCGCGAACGGCCGTATTCATAAGGCCAAAACGGTCTTGCGGCGTTCGCGACCCTCGATTTTGAAACAGCGCGCATAGTGTCGTCTCCCATCTTGTATTCCGGGTATTTCCCACTCAAAGATTTACGATTTCGCAGAAGTCTCTTGTGCAAAGCGTTCCGGATCGAGCGGGAATCTGCCTATGTCCCGCAATTCGTCGAACAAGGCATCGAGATTCTCGGCCGGCGTGTCTATGGGCAGGCCGCAACCGAAACTCGGCACATACCCGGCCGGATTGTCCCAAGCCTTGCGGAAGCACGCGCGCAGATCCGCCCGCACATCCTT
>JAITKU010000146.1 GCA_031278255.1 Eubacteriales Family XIII. Incertae Sedis bacterium
ACTGACGCCTATGTTTTGAGGGGCGGCGGGCGAAGCCCTTGTCCCCTCAAAACATCCGTTCAACAATTGAAGTGCGCCTTTGGCGCTTCAATTTTGGACGGAGCCAAAATTGAAACGGCACGGGGCAAGGGATTGCTGTTGCAAAGCACAAAAAAAGTACAAAAAATGCGTAAATTTTTACCAATATTTTCGATTGACAAAACCCGCCCGCGCGTGATATAATCGCTACGGATTTGCGGATCAGGAAGATTCGCGCGAGAAACGCGGTATTATAAAAAAGACGAATGCAAGCCACGAAGGTTTGTGAGGCCGCTTGGAAACGGCTTTCATTACCGTCGTGGTTTTGTTTTATTTGGGAGGTAGAAGTGTGAAAAAACTGCTTGCAATCGTTTGTGTACTCTTTTTTGTCGTGTCGGCGTTCGCCGGCTGTACGGGCGGGGACGGCGCGGGCGCCGAATCCTCCGGCGAATCGGACGCGGAAACGTCCGCGGCCGCTGAGGAGGGCATCGTGGCCTATGTGGGCACGACGATCTTTGACGGCGGACTCGATCCCGTAAAGGGAGCCATGAGTTACGGCTACCCATTCACGAACGCGGCGCTTTTGAAGGTCAATCCGGCTTCGGAGTACGTTCCGGATATGGCGACGGCTTGGCGCGTCAGCGAGGACGCGCTCGTCTATACCTTTGACCTGCGGGAGGGCGTACAGTTCAGCGACGGCTCCGATATGACCGCCGAGGATGTCGTCTTTACCTACGAAACGGTGAAAGCCGGACAGGCCGAGAATGAAAACGTCGATCTGTCGAGACTCTTCTCCGTGGAAGCGCCGGACGATTACACGGTCACGTTCACGCTGTCGGAGCCGTTTTCGCCTTTCCTCGACACAACGGCCCAGCTCGGTATCGTTCCGAGCGACGCCTACGACAGCGAACGCTTTGCGCAATACCCCATCGGCACGGGTCCGTGGACGGTCGTGCAGTACGACGCGAACCAACAGATCATCGTGGAACCCAACGCGTATTACTATGAGGGCGCCCCGTCCATAGGCCGCGTCACGCTCGTGTATATGGACAACGACGCGGCGTTGGCCGCCGCGCGTTCGGGCCGGCTCGATGTCGTGATGGTCAGCCCGAATTACGCCTCCGAGACCGTTGCGGGCATGACCGTGTTCCCGCTTGAAACGATGGACGTGCGGAACGTCAGCCTGCCCGTGCAGCCCGCGCAGGAGAAAGACGGTCTCACGGTCGGAAACGATGTCACATCCGATATCGCCGTCCGCGAGGCGCTTGCCATCGGCATAGACCGCGAAACGATCATACAAAACGCTTTCAACGGTATCGGCAAGCCCGCGGTCGGCTTCACGAGCAACCTGATTTGGGCGAGCGGCGCCGCGTACGCGGACAACCGCAAGGATGAAGCGAAAGCCCTGCTCGAAAGCGCGGGCTGGGTGGACGCGGACGGCGACGGCTTCCGCGAAAGGAACGGTGTCGCTTGCGCTTTCGACGTGCTTGCCGCGGAGGATCGCTATGTACTCGCGGCCGCGCTCGCGGAGGATGCCGCCGCGCTCGGTATCAAGATCAACGCGCATTCGGCAAGCTGGGACGATATATCGGCCCGGATGAACACGGCGGGCATCGTGTGGGGCTGGGGCCAGTACAGCCCGACGGTCCTCCGCTCCCTGTTCGATTCAAGGAACGCTTTCAGCGGCGGTTTCGATAACGTGGTGGGCTATTCCAACCCCGCGGTGGACGCGCTGATCGACAAGGCGATCGCCGCCGGTTTCGGAGAGGACGCGATCGAGGACTGGAAGCAGGTGCAGAACGTGGCGGACGCGGACTTCCCCTACCTCTATATCGTGAACATTGAGCATTGCTACTTTGTCGCGGATGGGCTGGATATCTCCGTGGGTACGCAGATACCGCATCCGCACGGCCACGGCTCGCCCATCATCTGCAACATGAAAGACTGGACCCTGCGGTAAGGCCGGGGACGCGGACGGGCCGGCGCCAAGGTTTCAACCGCCGGCCCAAAAAGGAGTGACCATGCAAACAGCCCGGCCCAAATATATAGCGGGCATCGCCGGCAGAATGCTCTTGCTGCTCTTCTTGGTAAGCGTTCTGTCCTTTGTGCTGATCGTCAAGGCGCCGATAGACCCGCTCGTGTCCTATATCGGCACGGAATCGACGCTTTCCGAGGAGGCCAAGGATGAAATCGTGCGGCATTGGGGTTTGGACGCGCCCCTGCCCGCGCGCTACGCGAACTGGGTGAAGAACGTCCTGCGCGGCGATTTCGGCATGTCCATCGCCTACAAACGCCCCGTGATCAGCGTGATTCGGGATCGCTTTTCCTATTCCGTCGTACTCATGATGCTCGCGTGGACCTTTTCCGGCTTGCTCGGCTACGCCGCGGGCGTGTTTGCGGGGCTTAGAAAGGGCGGACTCTTCGACGGGGTGATCAAGCTGTTTTGCCTCGTATTGCAATCCGCGCCCACCTTTTGGCTGGGGCTTTTGATCCTGAGCTTTTTTTCGGTGCGGCTCGGCCTGTTCCCTTTCGGCATGGCGGTTCCGGCGGGTAAGCTCGCCGCGGATGTCACCTTGGGAGACAGGATATACCATCTGATCCTGCCCCTGTTCACGCTCACGATCGTGAGCATCGGCAAGATCACCCTGTTCACGCGGCAGAAGCTGATCGAGATCATGAACAGCGACTACATCCTGTTCGCGCGGGCGCGCGGAGAAAGCGACAGGCAACTCGTTTTTCGGCACATATTGCGCAATACGGCCCTGCCCGCCGTGACCTTGCAGTTTTCGTCTTTCAGCGAACTCTTCGGCGGCATGGCGCTTGCGGAAACGGTGTTTTCCTATCCGGGCGTCGGCACCGCGACGACGACGGCCGCGCTGAGCGGCGACGCGCCGCTGTTGCTCGGGATCGCTCTGATCAGCGCGCTGTTCGTGTTTTCCGGCAATCTGATCGCGAACATCCTCTACGGCGTCGTCGATCCCAGACTGCGGGAGGGGGGCGACTATGTTTGACCGAAGAGGGCCGCGTTTGCGCTTCGCTTTGAACACGAGAACGCGGATGTGCATCTATATCGTCATTGCGTCCGTCTATCTGCTGGGCGTGTTCGTCTGGGGCCTGTGTATGCCGGAGGACGCCTACGCCGTACACTACGCCGATAAGTTTGCCCCGCCGGGGGCAAAATATCTGTTCGGCGCAGATTTTATGGGACGCGACATGTTCTTCCGCTGTGTCAAGGGCCTGTCCGCGAGTCTCGTCATAGGCGTGATCGCTTCGCTGATCAGTTCCGTGATCGGTCTCGTGTTCGGCGTCGCCTCCGCCGTGGCGGGCGGGCGCTTCGACAGGTTCATCCTGCTGTGCGTGGATCTGTGCATGGGTCTCCCGCATCTGGTGCTGCTCATCCTGATCTCCTACATGCTCGGCCGCGGCGCGCGGGGCGTGTTGATCGGCGTGGCGCTCACGCATTGGCCGGAACTCACGCGTCTCATTCGCGCGGAGGTCCTGCAGCTTCGCACGGCACAATACGTGCAGACGGCCTACCGCATGGGCAAGACGCGTCTGCGGGTGGCTTGGGAACACATCCTGCCCCACGTTCTTCCCGTGTATATCGTCGGCCTTGTGCTGCTGTTTCCGCACGCCGTCATGCACGAGGCCTCGATCACGTTCCTCGGCTTCGGCCTGCCCGCCGAAACGCCGGCGATCGGAGTGATCCTCTCGGAGGCCATGCGCCATATCGCGACGGGGAAGTGGTGGCTCGCGCTCTTTCCGGGGCTGATGTTGATCGTCGCCGTCGTTCTCTTTGACCTGATCGGCGAGAATCTGAAAAGGCTGTTGAATCCGAACAGCGGGAACGAATAGGAGAGGGGAGCATGACGGCGGAACACACACAGCCGGTATTGGAGGTGCGGGAACTTCAGATATCGTTCGATATGTACGGAAAGGGGCTGCGCCGGGAGTCGCTGCGCGTCATTCAGTCGCTCAGTCTGGATGTGCGCAAGGGAGAGATCGTGGCGGTGGTCGGTTCGAGCGGGGCGGGCAAGAGCCTGCTCGCGCACGCCGTTTTGGGCATATTGCCGTCGAACGCGAG
This sequence comes from Eubacteriales Family XIII. Incertae Sedis bacterium, assembly GCA_031278255.1. Taxonomy (GTDB): domain Bacteria; phylum Bacillota; class Clostridia; order Peptostreptococcales; family Anaerovoracaceae; genus JAITLA01. The sequence goes on from JAITKU010000146.1 coordinate 4,103, forward strand.
GACAAAGGGGCGTATCCTCTATAAGGGCGAAGAACTTACGCCGGCGCTGCAGCGGCGGTATCGCGGAACGGAGATCGCGCTGATTCCGCAGTCCGTGGATTATCTCGATCCGCTCATGCGCGTGGGCAAGCAGGCCGTCTCCGTGCGCGGCGGCGGCGAGGCGCGGCGGACGGCGCGCGCGGCCCTTGCGCGATACGGGCTTGCGCCCCGCGTCGAAAGGATGTTTCCCTTTCAGCTTTCGGGCGGAATGGCGCGGCGCGTGTTGATCGTGTCGGCCGTCGTTGCCACGCCCGCGCTGATCGTGGCGGACGAGCCGACGCCGGGCCTCGGAACGGAGGCCGCGACGGAGACCCTGCGGCATTTCAGACAGCTCGCCGACGAGGGCGCGGCCGTTTTGCTCGTCACGCACGATATCGATCTCGCGCTGCACGTCGCGGACAGGATCGCCGTGTTTTACGCCGGAACGACGGTGGAGATCGCGCCGGTCCTCGATTTCAAGGAAGGAAAGGACGCGCTCAGGCATCCCTACAGCAAGGCCTTTCTCGACGCGCTGCCGCAAAACGCTTTCAGGCCCATCGCGGGCGCGCAGCCCTATGCCGGCAAGCTGCCGCAGGGCTGTCTGTTCGCGGATCGCTGCGCCATGCGAACGGAGACTTGCGCGGACGCGGTTCCCATGCGCCCGCTGCGCGGAGGGGAGGTGCGCTGCGTACATGCGACTTGAGGCGAGACAGGTGTCCTTTCGATACGCGAAAGGCGATCGGCGGATACTGACGCATGTGGATTTGTGCGTGGAGGCGGGGGAGCGCGTGGCGCTCGTGGGACCGTCCGGCTGCGGGAAGAGTACGCTCGCGCGGATACTCGCGGGCTATCTTGCGCCCTCGGAGGGCACGGTGCTTTGGAACGGCAAGCCCCTGCCCGCAAAGGGCTTCTGTCCCGTGCAACTGATCTGCCAACATCCCGAACTGTCCGTGAACCCGCGGCACAGGATGTCGAAAATCCTGTGCGAGGCGTGGACGCCGGACGCGGATATAGCGGAGGCGATGGGCATTGAAGCGGAATGGCTTTCGCGCCGGCCGAACGAGTTGTCCGGCGGGGAACTGCAGCGCTTCTGCATCGTCCGCGCACTCGCGCCGCAGACAAAATTTCTGGTCTGCGACGAGATCAGCACGATGCTCGACGTGATCACGCAGGCGCAGATTTGGGAACTCCTTTTGCGGGTGGCAAAAAAGAACGGACTCGGCATGATCGTCATCACGCACAACGGCGCTTTGGCGAATAGAGTCTGCGATCGCATAATCTCCCTGCCCGAGATTAACGGGGACGCATCCATCCATCCGCATTAAAAATTCCATGACAGCGGCGGTTTAAGATGATATACTGGTATAAAGCAGCGGGTCCGCCGTCG
>JAITKU010000170.1 GCA_031278255.1 Eubacteriales Family XIII. Incertae Sedis bacterium
CCACCAGGTATAGGCGTCCGGCCGGTCGGGGTAGAGATGCCGGAAGGCGTCGGTGAAGCCCGCCGCAAGCCGCTCGCCGAACTTGCCGCGCTCCTCGTCGGAGAAACCCGCGTTGCCGCGGTTGCTCTTCGGGTTCTTCAGGTCTATCTCATTGTGGGCGACGTTCAGATCCCCGCAGAGTATGACGGGCTTCCGCGCGTCGAGCCGCGTGAGGTAGGCGCGCATCGCGTCCTCCCACTCCATGCGGTAGTCTATGCGCGCCAAACCGTCCTGCGCGTTGGGCGTATATTCCGTCACGAGATAGAAGTCCTCGAATTCGAGCGTGATCGCGCGGCCCTCCGCGTCGTGGCCCGCCGCGTCGATGTCGTAATGCGCCCCTTTCGGATGCAGCCGCGAGAACACGGCCGTGCCGGAATAACCTTTTTTGTTTGCGCTGTTCCAAAACTGCGCGCGGTCCGGCAGATCGACCGCGGCCTGCCCCGGCTGCATCTTCGTCTCCTGCACGCAGATCGCGTCCGCGTCCTCATCGCGGCAAAATTCCAAAAAACCCTTGCCGAGCGCGGCTCGAAGCCCGTTCACATTCCAGCTTACAAAGCGTTTCAAAGCCCCCTTATCTCCTTTCTGTATATGCGCACCATCATGACGGCCAAGATACCCGTCGTGAAGATCTCCGACAGCGGGTAGCAAAACCAGAAATAATCGAGGCCGAAAAAGCTCGCGAAGAACCAGGCCAGCGGCAGGGTGAAGATCATCTGGCGCATCAGGGACAGGATCATGGTCAATACGCCGTGCGCCAGCGCCTGCAGGAGCGTGATGGATACGACGGCAAAGGCCGCAAAGACGAAGCCTGTGCTGATGATGCGCAGCGCCCGCGAGCCGATGCGGAGCATATCCGGCGTGGCGTTGAATATGAGCAGGATTTCCTCCGAAAACAGCTGAAAACACAGGAGGCCCGTCGTCATGATCACCAGAGCGACAAGCACGGCTTTCCTGTAGGTTTCCATGAGCCGCGCCTTGTTGCGCGCGCCGAAATTGTAGCCCATGATCGGCAGCGCGCCTTGGTTCAGGCCGAACACGGGCATGAAGATCAGCGACTGTATGCGAAAATACACGCCGAGTACCGCGATCGCCGTGGGGGTCAACCGGATCAGGATGAAATTCGTGATCGACAGCGTGAACGACATGACGGCCTGCATGACGATGGACGGCAACCCGACGGCGTATATATCGAGGATGGTCTTTGCCCGCGGCCGAAAGCCCCGAAAGCTGATGTGTACCGCGTGCTTGAAGCGAAACAGCATGAAAAGCCCCAGCGACATTCCGATGAACTGGGCGATGACCGTGGAAACGGCGGAGCCTGCGATACCGAGCCGCGGCGCGCCGAAGAGTCCGAAGATCAATATGGGATTCAGCACGATGTTGCAGACCGCCCCCGTGATGTTAAAGAGCATGGGAAAGAGCATGTTCCCCGTGGCCTGCAGGGTTTTTTCCGTGTTGATCTGGAAGAAGAGGAAGAGCGATCCCACGCTCACGATCGAGCAGAAGCGTATCGCGAGCGCGCTGATCTCCGGATCCTCCGAGAACAGCCGCACGAAAGGCGCCGTGCCGAACAAGCCGAAGAGCGCAAAGACGATCCAACTGCAAAAGGCCAGCAGGAAGCCGTGCGCGGCCGCGTGATCCGCCTCGTCGAAGCGCTTCTCGCCGAGCCGCCGCGCGATGAGGGAACTGAGTCCGACGCCCGTGCCGACGCTCACCGAGATCATGAGCATCTGTATCGGAAAGACCAGCGTGACGGCCGACAGCGCTTTCTCCGATATGCGCGCCACAAAAAAGCTGTCCACGATGTTGTAGAGGGCTTGGATCAGCATCGAAACCATGGCCGGAAAGGACATGGACGCGAGCAATCTGCCTACGGGCATAACGCCCATCTTGTTTTCTTTTTCACGGTTGTTTGATCTGTTGTTGTCTGTTTGGTCCATTTTTTCGAATGCCTTTCTTTATCGTCATAATATATCGCCGCAAAAAGGGACGCCGGCCCGCGGCATCGACGCTCGACACCCGGTCTGCGGCGCTTCCCTCCATTAAAAAATCACCCTGCGGCGTCTCATGGGACAAACGCCGCAAGGATGAATTCGGATACCTGCTCGGGAAGAGGATTTGATCAAAGCCGCGCGGACGAACGAAAGCGACCGCCCTTGCAACTGCGAATTCGATGATGAGCAAGCCATAAGCCGGGTTCTGTGTCCCGCCCCACAGGACGCGCGTCGCGCGGCCCCGCAAAGCGGGCGGCAATCATCTATCTAGGCCTGCTGTCGCCAACAGGCTCATGCGGCCTACCATTTTGGGCAGCGACGGGCCGCCGCTGTCATCCGCGGATGGCGATGCCCTGCTTGGCCTTGCTCCGGACGGGGTTTACACGGCCGGCATGTTACCATGCCGCCGGTGAGCTCTTACCTCACCATTTCAACCTTACCACGGCACAACCCGTTTCGGCGGTGTGTTTCTGTTGCACTTTCCTTAAAGTCACCTTCACCGGACGTTATCCGGCGTCCTTGCCCTGTGGAGCCCGGACTTTCCTCATGCGCTCTCGCGCACGCGACTGCCCGGCTTGCTCATAGAAACAGTATAGCACGAATCGCGCGAAAAGGGAATACGGATTTTTACATCGCGCCGCATCGCGCCGGCGCGCCGGCGCCGGGACCCCGCGATGATCCGCGTTTCCCGTCCTATAAATACGCAAAAGGCCCCTTGCCGCGCCTCGACATATACACCTCCGCCACGTCTCCCACGGCGGTCTTTAGCCTCTCGGCGAAGTTTTGCACGAAGATCCACTCCGTATCGAAATGCCCGGCGTCTATCAGGCAGATTCCCTTTTCCGCGGCCAGCAGGGCCTCGTGGTGCCGCACGTCGCCCGTGATATAGAGCGAACAGCCGCTTGCGGCGAAAGCCTCCATCTGCTCGCCGCCCCCGCCCGTGCAGAGTCCCACTTTCAGTATGCGCGCGGCCGGATCGCCGACGACGGGCAGGCGGCGATCGATGTGCAGGCGTTCGCGCAGCAGATCGCAGACCTCCGCGAGACACATCTCCCGTTTCAGGTTGCCGATCTTGCCCATGATCTCGCCGGACGCCGCGCCCTCGGGTGGGACGCGCCGGATCTTCTGCAGATCCAGCAGCTCGCACAGATAATCGTTGTTGCCGCCGTACGCGACATCAAAACTCGTATGCGCCGCATACACCGAGATGCCGGCGCAAATCAGTTCGATGATCTGCCGGCCCACGACGTTGCCACAGTCGATCTTCTGTATCTTGTGAAAGAGCAGCGGATGGTGCGCGAGTATGAAATCCGCGTTCATTTCGCGCGCTTCGCGGATGATCTCCTCCGTGATATCGAGCGTCACGAGAACGCGCTTTATTTCCGCGTCGCCGCCCACGTTGATCTGCATACCGTTGTTGTCCCAGTCCAAGGCTCGCTCGGGCGGCGATATTTTCTCGATCTGCTGTATCAGCTTCTTCCGGTCAATCGACATCTCTTTCCCTCCCGCACTTGTTTTCCTCCGTCCCGCGGATCGCGCGCATCCTCTCCGTCCCGCGCGTCCCTGCGGGCCTACGCCCGCAGGGTATCGAGCAGGGCGCGAAAGGATGCCGCGCGCGCGCGCGATTTTTCGAGCAGGGCCTCTTTCCCCGCGCCGGCGGCCGCCAGATGCTCCGACACGGTTTCCGCCGTCTTTAGCTTGCGCTCCAGCCACGCCGCGAGCAAGGGTTCGCTTTTGCGAAACAGCAGGGGACTGATCTCCTCCGACAGTCCGCCGGCCGCCAAAATCCCCTCCGCGCGGCGCAGGGCCGCAGGCCGCGCGGGCGCGGGCCGCGAAGCGCCCGCGAAGCGCGCCGCGGGCGCTGCGCACAATATCTCGCAGATGAAACGTCCCTCGGCCGCAAGGGACTCGTCGAACACGACGAAACCGAGTTCCGCCAAACGGAGGCGCAACTTATCCGCGGCGTTTCGCGGCTGCAGGATATATCGCCCGAGCGAGCGCGCCTTTTCCGCGTCGGCCGATAGGATATCCGCGATCAGTCGCCCGCCCATGCCCGCCATAACCGCAACGTCAACCTCGCCGCACGCGTAGGGCGCGAGTCCGTCGCCGAGCCTGATATCGAAAACCGCGCCGGGCAACAGACGATCGAGACCGGCGCGGGTCTTTTCGAGCGGCCCGGGCCGCGTATCGCTGAGGATCAGCGCGCGCGTACGCCCCCGCGCATACAGCGCGATCGGCAGCAGGGCGTGATCCGTGCCGATATCCGCGACGCGTTCCCCCGGCTCGATCAGGGAATAGATTTTCTCCAGCCTGTCGGAAAGCCTGATCATAGGGTCCAAGCGGTCACTACTCCAAATAATCTTTCAACTTCTTGCTGCGGCTCGGATGGCGCAGCTTGCGGAGCGCCTTGGCCTCTATCTGCCTTATCCGCTCGCGCGTGACATCGAAGCGCTTTCCGACCTCCTCCAAGGTTCTGGCGCGCCCGTCGTCAAGCCCGAAGCGCAGGATCAGCACCTTCTGTTCGCGCTCGGTCAGGGTGTCCAGCACCTCTATCAACTGCTCCTTGAGCATGGAAAAGGCCGCGGCGTCGGCCGGCGCCAGCACGTCATCATCGGGTATGAAATCCCCCAGATGGCTGTCCTCCTCCTCGCCGATGGGCGTTTCGAGCGAAACCGGTTCCTGCGCGATCTTCAATATCTCGCGCACCTTTTCCTCGGAGATGTCCATCTCCGCCGCGATCTCCTCCGGCAGAGGCTCCCTGCCGTATTCCTGCAACAGCTGCCGCGAAATGCGGATCAGTTTGTTGATCGTTTCGACCATATGCACGGGTATGCGGATCGTCCGCGCCTGATCCGCGATGGAGCGCGTGATCGCCTGCCTGATCCACCAAGTCGCGTAGGTGCTGAACTTGTAGCCCTTGCGCCAGTCGAACTTGTCCACGGCCTTGATCAGGCCGAAATTGCCCTCCTGGATCAGATCGAGGAAGAGCATCCCCCGGCCCACATAGCGTTTCGCGATACTGACCACAAGCCGCAGGTTGGCCTCGCAGAGCCGCTTCTTCGCGTTGTCGTCCCCGCCCTCCATGCGCATGGCCAGATCGACCTCCTCATCCGCCGTCAATAGCGGCACGGTGCCGATTTCTTTCAGGTACATCCTGACGGGATCGTCCACGGCGATACCCTTGGGAAGGGTGGCCTCAAGATCGATCTCGTTGCCTCCGGCCACGATCTCAACGTCGATCTCGGTGTCCTCTTCCTCTTCGAGCGCCATGAGTTCGTAGGGTTCCGGCTCCTCGACCTCGGTCACAAGCTCGACGCCGGCGTTGAAAAGCTTGTCGTAGAAGTCGTCGATCTGATCCTTGTCGATCTCCAGCGTTTCCAGCTCGTCCGCGATCTCGGTATACGTCACACTGCCCTTGTTCTTGGCGCGCTCAAAAAGTTCTTGGATCGCCTCCATCTTTTTTTCTTCGTTTTCGTCCTCGTAATGCACGGCGATCACCTGCCTTTAACCTCTTTTATCTCCCGCTGAATGTTGATCAATTCCTTTGTCAATGCCTCTACCCTTTCTTTGTTTTCCTCGTCGTTCGCCACCGTCAACATGCGAATGATCTCCTGTTCCCTGCCCGCGAGCGCGGACAGACGAAGCGTGTTGACGCATTCCGTAAATACCGCTTCCTCCGTGTCCGCAAGCCGCACCTTTTCCAAGATATCGAGAAGCAAATCCCGATCCGACGGCGACAGCGCGTCCTCCAGCTTCCGCATGTCCACCTCACCGTCCTCGGCGCAGAGCGCCGCGACGGCCGAATATATCCTGAACGCCGCGGGCGTGGAAAAAACCCGCTCGTAAGGCTTTATCCGATCGATGTACGCGCCGCTTTGCAACATCAGCCGTATGAAATTCCGTTCGAGCATACTGCCGTCGCCGAAATCCGCATCGGCCTCCCGCTCGCGCCGCGCCGGCGTGAGCGGCGCCCGGACGGACGCGGACCCCCGCGCGTCCCCGTCCCCGCCCCACGTTTCCCTGCGGATCGCGCCCTCCGAAACGCGCGTTTCGGCCGCGAGCTTTCGTATATACACATCCGCCTCCACGGGACCCAAATCCCGCAGCACGGCCGCGGCCGCCTTTAAAAACGCCAGACTGCCCTCCGTCGAAGAGAGGTCGCAGCGTTCGCGCGCGGCGGAAAGCTTGTAGTCCGTCAGGGAGGGCGCGCGCTCGACGAGTTCCAAAAACGCCTCCCGCCCGTAGGCCTTGACATACTCATCGGGATCTTTCGCGCCCGTCATCCTGAGAACCCTGACCTTGCAGCCGGCGTCCCGCAGTATATCCATGCCGCGCTCCGCGGCGGCCTGCCCGGCCCGGTCGGAATCGTAGGCGAGGACCACGCGTTCCGCGTATCGCTTCAGCATTGCGGCCTGATCCGTCGTGAGAGCCGTTCCGAGCGAAGCCGTCACATTTCGCACGCCAAAGCGGTACAGGGAGAGTACGTCCATATAGCCCTCGCAGAGGATGGCGCAACCCTCTTTCGCGATCTCCTGCCTCGTCACATTCAGCGCGTAGAGGTTTTCTTTCTTTTTGAAAACGCGGGAATCCGACGAGTTCAGGTATTTCGGCAGGGAATCGTCCAGCACCCGGCCCCCGAAGCCGATGATCTTGTCGCGCGTGTTTATAATCGGAAAGATGACGCGATTCCTGTATTTATCGTAAGCTCTGCCCTTTGAAGAGGAAATCAAACCCAATTCCAGCAGGAGTTTTTCGTCGATACCCTTGCCCGTGAGATGTTTGTGCAGGCTGTCCCATTCCCCGTCCGCATAGCCGACGCCGAATTTCTTCAGCGAGACGTCGTTGATTCCGCGTCCGGCCATATAAGCCAGCGCGGGATTTCGGCCCGACCGAAAAGCCCTGTAGAAGAACGCGGCCGCCTCCCGGTTGATGTCGTAATACACGGAGCGTTTCGCCTCGGCGCCGAACACATCGCGTTGCCACTCTATCCCGTATTCCCCGGCAAGCTTCTCCGCGGCTTCCAGAAAACTCAGATTCTGCACGCGCTGCACGAAGCTGATAACGTCGCCCGCGACACCGCAACCGTAGCAGATAAAGCGCTGCTTCTCCTCGGAAACGAGAAAGGAGGGCGTCTTTTCATTGTGAAACGGACAGAGGCCCTTGTAATTGGCGCCCATCTTTTTCAGCGTCACGTGCCGCCCGATCACATCCACAATATTACATCTGCTTTTGATTTCATCCGCGATGTTCGTCATAATAGGCCGATCCTTGCGGTCCCCCGTCCCTGCGGGCGGCGGGTTTCATCTGTGAAAAACTAAAAAACAAGAGGCCCTTTCGCCGCGGCGAAGATTTTGTTGTAACAGTTGACGGCGTAACGCTCCGTCATGCTCGCGATATGGTCCTTGACCATCTCCGCGCGGCCGTATTCGTCTGTGAGCCGCGTGAACTCCGCAGGCAGTTCCTGCGGATGTTCCATGAAATAATCGTACAGCGAGAAGATCAGATCGCGCACCCTGTCCAGTTTTTCGTTGCTCTTGACCACGCTGTTGTGGTAGACGTTCACGAACATGAAATCCCGCAACTTGTTCATGAAGAAAGCGCAGATACGCCCCTGCTCGATGAAATTCATGCCGTCGCTTTTCGTAACCAAGTCCTTGATGAGCGTGTTGATCCGCTCGGTCGTCGTTTTGCCGAGCGCGTCAACGCAGTCCGCGGGCAGGTCCTCGTGCCGGATAACGCCGCTGCGGAGCGCGTCGTCGATGTCGTGATTGATGTAGGCGATGCGATCGCTGATACGCACGATCTGCCCCTCGAGCGTGAAAGGCAGCCGCTTGCCGGTGTGGTTCAGAATGCCGTCCCTGACTTCCTCCGTCAGGTTCATGCCCTGCCTCGTTTCGCTGCTTTCCAGCACGTCCGCGACGCGCAGACTCTGTTCGTTGTGCTTGAAGCCGCCCGCGTGCTTCTCCGCGAGAAAGCTTTCTCCGTTGTGTCCGAAAGGCGTATGCCCGAGGTCGTGGCCCATCGCGATCGCCTCGGCCAGATCCTCGTTGAGCCGCAGGTCGCGCGCAATGCTCCGCGATATCTGCGCGACCTCCAGGGTGTGCGTGAGGCGCGTCCTGTAATGGTCGCCCTCCGGCGCCAAAAACACCTGCGTCTTGTGCATGAGCCGCCGCAGGGCCTTGGAATAGATGATACGGTCGCGGTCGCGCTGAAAATCCGTGCGGAATTCGCACTTCTCCTCCGCCCGCCGCCGTCCCAAAGACGCCGCGGCCTTTGCCGCGTACGCGGAAAGCATCTCGTATTCGCGCTGCTCGGAAGCCTCCCTGTTCAGCATGGTCCCATCCCCGGCGCTTGCCGCCCAAGGCCGCGACGGTTCCGATCCGACGCCTTTGCCGCAAGCCCTAATCTATATTTGACGAGTTTTGTATACAATTCGTTCTGAACCCGCCTAAACGCCCGTATGCCCAAAGCCGCCCGCGCCCCTTTCGGTTTCGGGCAGCGCGGAAACGGCCTCCCATTCGACGCGTTCACAGCGCGCCACGATCATCTGCGCGATACGGTCGCCGCGACGGATCGTGAAGTCCGCGTCGCCCCAGTTGATCATGGGAACCTTGATCTCGCCCCTGTAATCGCTGTCTATCGTTCCCGTCCCGTTCACAAGCCCGATGCCGTATCGGATCGCCAGCCCGCTCCGCGCCCGCACCTGCGCTTCATAGCCCGGCGGCAACGCGATGAACAGGCCCGTCGGGACGAGCGCCCGCTCCCCCGCGCGCAGGACGATCGGGGCATCCGAGCTTGCGCGCAGGTCCATGCCGGCCGCGCCGGGGCTTTCATAAGCGGGCAGGAAGCCGCTTTCGGTTTTGATTTTAATCAACATGTTTCCGCCGAATCCTACAACAGCCGATTCCAATTTTGGCGTCTGCGACCGATCACCGCGCCCGAATAGCGCGCGGGATCCGTGATCAATTCCGCCGTTTCGTGAATCTGCTCCCAAGTGACCCCGTCTATCTTCGCGAGGACCTCCTCCGGCGTGAATACCTTGCCCAAAAGCAGATAATTCTTGCCGATCGAGAACATCCTGCCGTTGACGTTCTCCTGACCGAAGATATAGTGGCTCTTCATCTGTTCCTTGGCCGTATCGAGTTCGTCCCGCGTAACGCCGTCCTTTTTCAGCTTCTCGAGTTCAAAGAGGACGGCCGCCACAGCCTCCTTTACCCTGTCGTGCCCGACGGCGGCGTAAATGCTGTATATGCCGTCGTTTGTAAAAGAACTCGCGGAGGAATAGACGGAGTACGCGAGGCCTTTCTGTTCCCGAATGTTCTGAAAGAGCCGCGCGCTCATGCTTCCGCCCATAATGCTGTTCAGCAGCATCAGGCTGTAATAGCGCGCGTCCTCGAACGCGACGCCCCGCAGTCCCATGCAGATATGGCTCTGCTCGATCTCCTTGACCTTGGACCGGTGGCGCGGCGCGTATTCGCAGGAATCGGACGAGACCGGCTCGGCCCCCGCGGGCAGACCGGAAAAGAGTTTCTCCAGTTCGCGCTCCGCCTCCGCGGCGTCGAAGCCGCCCGCCACGGCTAAAACGATATTCCCGCCGGTGTAGAAGCGCCGCATATAGGCGCGTATCGTGGCCGGCCTGATGCCGGACAGCGTGGAGGGAGAGCCTATGACGCTCTTCGCCAGCGGGGCGCCGCGGAAGATTTGTTCGCAGATCAGATCGTGGATATCATCCTCCGGGCTGTCCTCCAGCATCTTGATCTCCTCACGGATCACCTGCCGTTCCTTGTCCATCTCCGCCTTGTCGAACTTGGAGGCAAGCAGCATGTCGCTCAGGATTTCCGCGCCTTTCGCGAAGTTGGCGCTCAGCGTTTTCAGATAGTAGCAGGTCGCCTCCTTGCCCGTGAACGCGTTGATCTGCCCGCCTATGCGATCCACATCCTCCGCGATCCGCTTGGCCGTCCTCTTGGCGGTCCCCTTGAACAGCATATGTTCTATGAAATGAGAAATACCCGCTTGGCGCGCGTTTTCGCGCACCGCGCCGGCACGCGCCCAAATGCCCACGGACACGGATTTCACATGGGGAAGCTCCTCCGTGACAAGGCGGACGCCGCAGTTCAATGTCTTTGTCTTAATCATACAGTTTCCTTTACAAAAGGCGCAAAAAAACGCCGGCTGGGACAATAATACCCTGCAATTTACTGTTCAAACACTGCTATTATAAAATGAAAACCGCAACTGCTTTATTGTACCAAAGTACCTGCGGAAAAGGCAAGTTACGCTTGTATGTCAAAACAAGGCCGCCTCCCGCGCGACGCGCGGGAGGCGGCCTTGTCGTTTGTGCCTTTTCCGGGTCCGTATGCCCTTTACGGAGGGAGCGCGGCACCGGGCGCCTTCACGCGGATATTGTCAAACCACCGCGCCGTCGTTGTCCTCTTCTTTGCGGGCGGGCGCGGGCAGGATCGCCGCCGCGCCCCGCGCCTCCTCGGATCCGCCGGCGCCGGCCGGGAGACGAGCGCCCGTCTGCGGCAGATCGGCC